>JAAXXA010000188.1:0-1528 GCA_013334735.1 Bacteroidota bacterium | reverse complement strand
AATAAATCGTGTCAAATATAAATTTTTATAATTTAGCACTATAAACATTATTGTTTTATCAAGAACAATAAATAAAAAAAAAATTGAAAAAAATATACAAATACCTTATTTCTTTTATCAAGGATGATTTTAATTTGTGGATATATGGTTTTGCTTTTGTATTCATGATTATAGCCATTTCATTCAACTATAGCGTAGGTTTTGAAAAGAAAATACTTAATAAATATTATCATGAACCAATAGGTATCCTTTATTATTTTCTTTTTTACGCATTTTCATATTACCTGATTTCAGTTCCCAAATTATATTTTTGTGATTCAAAAAATGTACTTTCAAATAAAAAATTCTGGATAAAAAGTTTAGCATTTCTCGCATTGCTGGGCATTGTTGCAGGCTTTAGCATACTTGAAAGCTGGGCTAAAATGTATGTGGATTATGAATATTATTATATCAGCAAAATATCGGCGAACCTACGTTTTGTGATAGTATTTGTTTTACCATTATTCATTATATGGAAAATAGCCGACAAAGAAATGCCTACTTTTTACGGTTTCAGTTTTAAGAACCTTGATATTAAACCATATTTTAAAATGCTGCTTATAATGGTTCCTTTTATTGCTATAGCTTCTACTCAAGCTGATTTTATGTCAACCTATCCAAAGTTCAAACCATGGTTTATACAAGGAAATGTGTTTAATCTGACCCGATTCCAGATGAGTTCAATTTATGAATTGTCGTATAGTTTAAATTTTATTTCATTAGAATTATTTTTCAGGGGAGCGCTTGTGATAGGTATGGTTGCTATAATGGGACGGCATGCAGTATTGCCAATGGCTGTTACATATTGTTTTCTTCACTTTGGCAAACCTGTAGCAGAATGTGTAAGCTCTTTTTTTGGTGGTTACTTACTAGGAGTAATCGCGTTATACACACGAAGTATTTTCGGAGGATGTATAGTTCATTTAGGAGTTGCGTACTTAATGGAGTTTGCTGCATTGCTGCAGTATTATGTTTTTATGAAAAAATAAAATAAGGTATAAAGTAAAACAAAAAAACCCCGAAAAATTAATTCGAGGTATAAAAATGTTTTTTAACAGATAGTATACCGATACGGAACAAGTTTGCAAAAAATATTATTTTGTTCCTATCGGCATTACTTGTTCTAATCACCTTTGCTTACGCAAACCCGTTAAGAACAAGTAAAAACTTACACTCTTTTTTCTTTGATACGTGCTTTTTTACCTCTTAATCCACGAATATAAAATATTTTTGCTCTTCTGACAACACCTCTTTTATTCAAATCAATTTTTTCAATAAAAGGTGATCTTAAAGGAAAAATTCTTTCTACGCCGATGTTACCTGATATTTTTCTGACAGTAAAAGTTTCTGTAGCGCCACTACCCGACCGTTGAATTACAACACCCTGATATTGCTGAATACGTTCTTTACTACCTTCGATGATTTTATAATGAACAGTAACAGTATCTCCTGCTTTAAATACAGGAGCTTCTTTCTTTGGTACAAGCTC
>JAAXXA010000772.1 GCA_013334735.1 Bacteroidota bacterium | reverse complement strand
ACAAGCTCACTGCAGACCAGAAAGCAAAGAATCGCCAGAAGTCGAAGGTTCGTTCCAGAGTCGAGCATGTCTTCGGCTTCATGACCAACACCATGAAAGCCATGACGATTAAAACCATCGGCTATGTGAGGGCAACAGCAAAGATCGGATTGGCCAACCTGACCTATAACCTCATGCGCTGTGTGCAGCTGAAAAAGAAAGTCTATGCTGTTTTCCTAGGGTAACTACACCCAATAGAAGATGTTACAAGGCCTTTTTGTCTGAAATTTGTCAAAGAACGGTGATTTTTCAATCAGATACGATCTTGGCTGATACTATCAGCCAATGGAATATTGCAAAACTTAATTTTTAGAGGTGCCCAAATAATCATGGTCCATATCAAACAGCACAATAAACTAAAAAGCTATATTTTCCGTATAAAATCTTTTAAATAATAAAACAATTAAGTTTTTTAAAAATAGCATGATTATCGTCTTGTTGAAGTCGACACTATTATTTTAAATTGCATTTAAACTTTCATAAATCTTTCTTTTACCTTTTTTCATATAATAGTCCACTTCTATTTCAGCAATCCTTTGAGACTCCTTTTTAAAATCAATATCATATTCAAACAAATACTTGCTTATCATCTCCATCTTCATTTCCTGAATTAACATGAATTCCTGATCAACTTCTGGATTACAAGGATACTTATTATTTTTTTGTCCTTCTCTTAATACATCAACAAATGACAGTTTATTCTTTTCGGCATACTTCTTTGCATAATTAACTGCAGCATACCAATCCGGATGCATTATTTTATAATAATCGCGCATCGCCTGTTTATTAAAATGCACATAATATATTTTTTCATCTCTCTTGAAATCAACAGTTACTCTAACAGAATCTGTATCTATCGTATCAACAATATATAATTCCTCTTCTTTTTTTCCTATTTCCCATTTTAAATCCCATAAAGTTAGTCCCATCTTTTCAAAGATATACCTTACCATATAAGCACCTAATATGCTTATAACAATAGATTTTGCGAATAACTTTCCATTAATACCCGATAATACAGAGGCTTCCTGTATGGTTATATTTCTATCTTCCGGTTCATATTTTGTAGTAAAGTCTATGATTGGTGAATAAAATTTTTGCCATGAATAAATACTACTATCCACGCCTAAATCCTCCACATATTTTATTTTTTCCTCATCATTGAGACTTTGGTATTTTCTTAAGACAGAAGAACCACTTGTTATACCAAATCTTACAATATACTCTAATGGTATAACATAATTATCTACTTTATGAAATTCACTATAATCATAATATCCCCATTTCAAAACTGATTTATTTATAGGTTTATATATATTAAATTTTTTTATTAGAGTCAAATTACTTGGTTCTTTTGGAAATTTTTCTATAAATATTTCCCCCGTTATCTTATCTATCATCCCTATGTGATGCGTCTTTGCTCCTTTATCAATAAATGCTTGAAGCATATCTTCAAAAACATTGTCTTGAAAATATTTTTTACGCTCACCTGACTTATTTATATTATCTAATAACTCTAACCAACAATTTGAATTATTTAAACAAGAATATATTTTATGCCGTATACTTGCCCTACTAACATCGCTATTTCTAATAGCAAAAATAGTCCCAACATCAAATACAGAACCGCCTTCTGTTGTTTCACTTACAAGCATATCCTCATAATAAGAAACTTCATAAATTTTTTGGACTGAACCTGTATAAATAAGCTTATTTTTAGACATATCGATATTCATAATCTCAATTGTTTTTTTATTTCAACACAAAAGCTTTGATTTTAAATAATAACTCAAAGAAGCCGGATCCTCTGTATATAAAGCCATATTACTAAAACCAACCCTAAATGCAAGATTATAATAATATATTAAATTATTCTCAATATGTT
>JAAXXA010000771.1 GCA_013334735.1 Bacteroidota bacterium | reverse complement strand
ATATATTGCCTCAATCACTAAGTAATACATACTTTGTGAATTCAGGTTCAGAAGCTATAGAGGGAGCAATAAAACTTGCAAAAAAATATACCGGCAGAACTGAAATTATTGCTTTTAAAAACGCTTATCACGGAAGCACCCATGGCTCGCTGAGTGTAATGGGAAATGAATATTTTAAACAAGCTTTTCGTCCACTACTTCCCAACATTCGATTTATAGAATTTAACAATCCTGATCATCTTAAATTTATAACAGATAAAACCGCCTGTGTAATTTCAGAAACGATACAAGGAGAAGCAGGAATAATAGTTCCCGATGTTTCATTTATGAAAAAATTGCGCGAAAAATGTTCTCAATCAGGCGCATTGCTCATACTTGATGAAATTCAAACAGGGCTTGGAAGAACCGGAAAAATGTTTGCTTTTGAACATTACAATATTATCCCCGACATTCTTACTCTTGCAAAAGGATTAGGCGGCGGAATGCCTTTAGGAGCCTTTATTTCATCGAAAAAAATTATGCAATGCCTTAGCAAAAATCCGTTTTTAGGTCATATTACTACTTTTGGCGGTCATCCTGTTTGTTGCGCTGCAGCTATTGCAAATCTTGAAGTTATTAAAAATGAAAATCTTTCTGAAAAAGCCGAAGCAAAAGGTAAACTATTTAAAAACCTTTTAAAGCACTCACGAATACTATCTGTAAGAGGAAAAGGATTACTGATGGCTTTGGAATTTAAAGATGAAAAAACCAATATCGAAATAGTTAATAAATGTTTGGAAAAAGGGCTTATCGTTGATTGGTTTTTGTTTGCGCCAAATTGTATGCGCATCGCTCCTCCCCTGATAATTTCAGAAAATGAAATTAATGAAGCATCTGAAATAATTTTGTCATATTTGTAAAACTTGTTATATTTGACCTCAAAAAAAAACAAATGAATTCATATAAAGAACAATTCATGTCGGAAGCCATACAACTGGCTGTAGAAAACGTAAAATCAGGAAATGGCGGACCTTTTGGCGCTGTAATAGTTAAAGACGGGAAAATTATCAGCAGAGGAGTAAACATGGTTACTTCGTCCAACGATCCTACTGCACATGCCGAAGTGGTTGCTATTCGTAACGCATGCAAAAGTCTTAGCTCATTTCAACTTGATGGTTGCCAGATTTATTCAAGCTGCGAACCTTGTCCCATGTGCCTTGGAGCGATATACTGGGCTCGTCCTGCCAAACTTTATTTTGCAGGAAGTAAAAAAGATGCCGCCGATATTGACTTTGACGACTCTTTCATTTATGATGAAATTAAAGTCTCTCACGAAAAAAGAAGTATCCCTACAAATCACGTCTGCCATAAAGATGCGCTAGCCCCTTTTATTGAATGGCAAAAGAAAGAAGATAAGGTTGAGTATTGATTTATACTTTTTATGTATGATGGCTGATGTAAGATGTATGATGTAAGATGGCTAATGTAAAATGTGATAACATCAAAATCCCACAAACCAATCAAATCAATTGTTTCAGATGTTTTTTAAAGCTAAAGTAGTCATTTGGAATTTTTACCGCATTCTTTTCTAATAGCAGTATTTTTTTCAGAATGTCAGGAATTTGAACTTTTTGAATTGCAGATTTTTCAGCTTCATCAGAGAATTTAGCAGGGTGCGCTGTTTCAAGGAAAATATTAAAATTATCTTTTTTTATACCAAATTCTTTTAACCCTGCATAAGCTATTGCTCCATGAGGATCAGACTGATAAGCAAACTGTTTAAAAATATCGTACATTGCTGAACGGGTTTGATCATCGCTATACCAGTAACCTTTTATATCGTTAGCTATTGCCGGGTGCAATTTATGATAAAGTTCCAAAATTCGGGGGAAATTACTGGGATTACCCACATCCATAGCGTTGGAAATTGTATATTGAGTTTGCC
>JAAXXA010000187.1 GCA_013334735.1 Bacteroidota bacterium | reverse complement strand
TATTCGCTGCTTAAAGGATTAGCGTGCGCTATTAAAGCAAATAAAATATCAGTTCATCTGTATAAAACACTAATATAACTTAATATTATTAAAATAAATTTTATAAATTTGCTTATAAAATTCAATAAAGAATACCGGTGCAGACTCAATTTTTGAACATTACAATGATTAATTTATTTTGTAATTTGATTATTTACATACTGTTGTGTTGATTGTCAAAGAAGCTATTAAGAGTTAAACTAAAAAAATAAACCTATGAAAAAAACATCAGTCTTTCTTTTTGTATTTTGCATAACTTTATTAGCAAATGCCAAAGCCTGTAAAAATATTGTTTTTACTTTTTATAATCCGGTAGTATTAAGAAGTGCTATTGATTCAGCAACAGCAATAGACCCACCTGTAGCTATTTCAGGCAGCGGAGCCACTTATACTCAAATAACAGCAAACTGGAACACATCTGTCGGTGCAACAACATACCACCTTGATGTATCTACAAGTATAGGTTTTGCAAATTTTGTAACAGGTTTTAATAATTATAATGCTGGCAATGTAACCAGTTGTGTTGTAACAGGATTATTTTCGTGCACTGCCTATTACTATCGTGTAAGAGCTGAGAATACTTGTAATACAAGCGTTAATTCAAATATAATTTCTTATAGTACTTTGGATCCTTGTGGTGGTATCCCCACAATAACAGATATAGACGGGAATGTATATAATACTGTTTGTTTAGGTACTCAATGTTGGATGAAAGAAAACCTTAAAACCGGTACTCTCATACCAATATCAACACATCAAACCAATAATGGCATACTTGAAAAATACTGCTATAACAATGATATTGCCCACTGCGATTCTTCAGGCGCTATATATCAATGGGCAGAGGCTATGCAGTATAAAGATGGCTGCTCAAATACCGCATCGCTACAACCCACGCCAGCTGTTAAGGGTATTTGTCCTACAGGGTGGCACATTCCGGTAGTTGCAGAATGGAATACCTTAACTACTTATCTTGGTGGAGAAAGCGTTGCAGGAGGTAAGATGAAAGTAACACCAATTTGTGGAACAAAGCCGTGTTGGAAAACACCTAATTCTGGTGCAACCAATAGTAGTGGCTTTTCAGCTTTTTCGAGCGGCGAAAGTTATAATGAAGGCTCTTCGGGCTTCGCTAATAATAGTTATTATGCAAATTATTGGACTAGTACGGAGTCATTGGCGACTGCAGGAAGGGCTTACCGTATGGATTACAATAACACACAGTGCGCTATGAACAGCAAATACAAGACAAGCGGATTAAGTATTCGCTGTGTAAAGGATTAGTACACAATCTCCACTTACACAGACAATCAACAGTAATACCAAACCGCCAACAATATGATTGAAAAGAAATATTTTGGCTGGTTTGGTAATGCCGACAGACTAACTGTTTCAAAATAAAAGTGAAGCGAATTGTTTTGATTATCTTGTTAGCCGTTCGGTATTAAACCCACCAAAAGATTATTTGGCAGCATAGCTTTTAAATTACATTGCAAGTCTTTCACCAATTTGTTTAAGCCATTCATCGATTATATTTTTCTTGGCTGTTTTTCAATTTTATATTTGTATCGTCAAAATAAAATCAGAAAAATTAAACAATAACCTTTAAAAACATAAAGCTATGAAAACAAAAATAATCGCAATTTTAGCAATGTTGATGTTCACATTCACATCAACTCAGGCAAAAGATCCAAAATCTCTACTTACACAGACAATCAACAGTAAAATTTCATTTCCTACTGCTGCAGTACAAAAGCATATAGAAGGAACTGTATTTGCAGAATTTAAAGTAGCTGAAGATGGCAAAATTGAAGTTGTTAATTGTTTTTCAGCACAGGGTGAATTACAGTCTTACGTTTTTTTAACATTATCAGGAATAAAAGTAACACCTGATGAGGAAATCATTGGTAAGATTTATTCAATGCGTTTTGATTTCAAACTAATATAAAAGCAAAAATCAGTTTACACTAAAGAAGAGCTGTTCACATTCAGGAATCGCTCTTTTTTTTATTTATGATAATGTATTTTTCCCGTTATAGGAATATGATTTTTACTTTCAATTTTAATAAAATATATACCATTACTTAATTCATTGCCCGAATTATCTTTACCATCCCAGGTTAAATAAAAAATATTTTTAGTTTGTTTATAATCATAAATTGTTTTAATCAGTTGCCCATTTATATTATAAATTTTAAGACATACTTTAATTTCGTCGGGACAATAATAACTGATATTTACTAATGATGAGAAGGGGTTTGGATATATATTAAGTAAAACGGAATTTTGATTTTTCAAAAAAGAATTATTAAAACCCGATGAATTTTTATCACGTCTCACACACCTGAAACCGCAAGCTGCACCGGTGTAATCAGGATGATGTTCCGAAAGACGAAATGCGCAAAGTAATCCGAATTTCTCGCCCGAATGCCACGAGCCTCCTCTTAGAGTTTTAGCGCCGCTGGCAGTATCTTCAGGACCTTTGGTGTCGGGTGATACAGACTGAATATTATTATACCAATCACTGTCGAACCAATCCCAAGTCCATTCAATAATATTACCTGCCATATCATATAAACCGTATCCATTAGCCATATCAACCCCTGACGGCACCTGGCTTCCGTTGTAATATCCTACTGGTGCAGACGGTACCATATCATTTTCCCAAGGGTCGTTGCTGCCATCAAAATTAGCTTTACTACTATCAAGATGTTCAGTATAACTACCACCGGAACTTGGCCATGGATAATAATTCCCATCTAATTTCCCGCGTGCAGCTTTTTCCCACTCTGCTTCAGTTGGAAGCCTGTAACCATCTTCATTCCATTTGACAAAATTATTTTTAAGGTCAATTTTACTTGATCTGTAAACACTATTTTTTAGTGAATCGGTGTAATAAACAGCTGTTAATCCTTCTTTTTCGGAACGCGCATTACACCATTTAACTGCATCATACCAGTTTATATTATATACAGGAAAGTTTGTATCCTTTGAATTACCTGTGTTATCAAAAATATATGCATTGTTGATAGCCCAATTATAAACCTCATCCCATTGTGATTTGAATATTTCAAATTTCTCGATATAAAAACTGCTTACAAACACCCGGTGAACAGGAGTAATTACAGGATACCACCATTCACCGTTCGACGGATAATTATAACCCATATTAAAAGCTCCCGAGTCAACATAAATCAATTCGGCAGTTTGTGATTTTGCGGAATTATTGCACAATAAAAACATTATTGAAATAATAAAAATAGCGAATTTACTTGCCCTGAATTTATTAATGTTATGTATCATCTTTATGCTTTTAAATTTTATTTTATTGCAAAGATAAGTTTTGATTTTAATTAAAAAAATAATATGTTAAACGTGTTAATGTTATTATTTATCGAAATTAACAATTACCCGACAAATAAACTACTTTTTTCGTTTCGAAAAATTCTTCATCAAAAAAATCTTTAAGTCCGAATATTTTATTCTTTGTTTTAAGTTTCAGTAGCTCCTGAGCTATATCTCCGCCTTTCAAATATAATATGCCATTAGGTAAATTGTTAAATCCATTTTTTATTATTTTGTTTTTTACCCATTCATAAAAATCAGGCAGTTCAGTAACAGCGCGACTTACAATAAAATCAAATTTTCCATTAATATTTTCTGCACGTGTCTGAAAAGCTTTTGTATTGGTAAGTTCAAGCTCTTCTATAACAGCATTTACAACTGTAATTTTTTTTCCAATAGAATCAACAAGGGTAAAACTACATTCAGGAAACATGATTGCAAGAGGGATTCCGGGAAAACCACCACCTGTACCTACATCTAATATTGATGTGTGTTTTTTAAATTGGAGAACCTTTGCTATTCCCAATGAATGTAAAATATGTCGCTCGTATAGGTTTTCGATATCCTTACGTGAAATTACATTTATACGTTCATTCCAACTTGCATAAATTTCTTTGAGTTTGGCAAAGCTTTGTTCCTGCTGTAATGTGAGATTAAAATATTTTTTTATTATTTCCATAAATATTTAATAATATGCAAAAGTAGCTGAAAAATAATATTTACAATTAATTTTTATTCGCCAAGACGATTGCTTAACATCAGTTTCTAATAAATATCATTTAACTTTGTATTATCAAATTTTTTAAACAAATTAATAATATGAGATTCCTCATCCTGACAAAAAAAAGGGTTCGGAATGACAGATTGAGATGAGGGATAACGAGGAGAAGAGTGGGCGATTCGCGTTGTGCGAATCGCCTACTCTTCTCCCACCACTTGAAAAAACAAATTGTCATTCCGAATGGAGTGCAACGCAATGAGGAATCTTTATAAAATATATAGTTGTTTATTAATTCTCAAATTATGAAAAATTTAATTCTCTTTATAGCTGTTTTTTTTATTTGTTTTAGCTTGCATTCTCAGCAGTACGAAGATTTTGGCTTTCAGCGCGATCTTTCCGTAATAGTTAAGGATAGCCTACAAAATAATTTAAAAAACCCCTGGGGCGGCGGACTTAATTCATGCCAGTTCGCACAAATTGATATGAATATGGATGGAATTAAAGACCTATTGGTTTTCGATCGGAGTACTAATAAAATTGTTACTTTTATCAATAATGGAACCCCCAATACTATTGATTATACTTATGCTCCTGAATATCGTTATAAATTTCCATACATGCACGACTGGGTAGAACTTGTTGATTATAATGGCGATGGTAAAGAAGATATATTTACTTCATCATCCGCGGGAATCTCAGTTTATAAAAATATTTCTGATGAAATCAATGGGTTGAAATTTTCTCTTGTTACTAATATGATAAATTCACAACAAGGCACAAATTATACAAACCTCCTTGTTACTACCGTTGATTATCCTGCTATTGCTGATATTGATAATGATGGAGATATGGACATTTTAGCTTTTTTTGGTTTTGGTTCTTATGTGGAATATCACAGAAATATGTCGATGGAAACTTATGGAATTCCTGATAGTTTGAAATATAATCTCGAAACTTATTGCTGGGGTAAATTCGCGGAAAGCCAAATCAGTAATAAGCTAACCCTTAATATCACTTGCCCGTATCATGTTAAAGAAATGATAGATTCAATAAATACTCTGTCATCTCCTTTGCAGATAGAGCATACAGGCTCAACTATGCTTGCAACAGATTTAAATGGCGACGGGCTAAGCGACCTTTTACTTGGTGATGTTGATTATCCGGGTATAATTAAACTTATTAACGGAGGTTCTCTTTCAGAAGCTAATATGGTATCTCAGGATACTGTTTTCCCTTCAAACACACGAAAAATAAGTTTGACTTCATTCCCTGTACCTTGTTTTTTAGATGTGGATAACGATAATAAAAAAGACCTCATAGTTTCTCCTTTTGAAGGTAATCAGTCTCTTTCCGAAAATTATAAAAGTTGCTGGTTTTATAAAAATATTGGTACTGCTTCTTCACCCGTTTTCGAATATCAATACAATAATTTTTTGCAGAAAGATATGATAGAAACAGGTGCTGGAGCTTATCCTATATTATTTGATTATGATGGTGACGGTTTAGATGATCTGTTTATCGGCAATTATGGAATACTTGATTCTTCTTATTATTCAGGTGGTTTTTTGTATTCAGTTTTAAAATCAAGGATTACTCTTTATAAAAATATAGGAACAACAGATACTCCCGCATTTCAATTTATCACAAACGATTTCGCTAATCTTGCGCAATTAAAGCTAAACGCCATCGTACCCGCATTTGGCGACATTGATGGCGATGGCGCTGCTGAAATGATTATTGGCAGATATAATGGAACCCTTGATTATTATGACAATACAGCCCCCTACGGAAGTCCAATGGATATGGTACTTTCGCAATCGGATTATATGGGAATAA
Source organism: Bacteroidota bacterium (assembly GCA_013334735.1). Classification (GTDB taxonomy): domain Bacteria; phylum Bacteroidota; class Bacteroidia; order Bacteroidales; family CG2-30-32-10; genus JAAXXA01. The sequence goes on along the minus strand of JAAXXA010000187.1, from coordinate 314 downwards.
ATGTTGGTAAATATAGCGCGCCACAGTTAGTTGATCTCGATAAAGATTCGTTAATTGATCTGGTTATAGGAGAGAAAAACGGAAATATAAATTTTTATAAAAATACAGGAAGTAAAACCAATCCTCAATTTAATCTTATTACTGATTCACTCGGAGGTATTGATGTTACCAGGCATCACCTTTCAAATTACGGTTATAGCGTACCTTGCTTTTTTAAAGATTCAACAGATAATTTTAAATTATTTTTAGGAAGCGAATCAGGATATATTTTCTATTACAAAAATATCGACAACAATCTTTCTGGAAAATTTGCC
>JAAXXA010000186.1 GCA_013334735.1 Bacteroidota bacterium | reverse complement strand
GACTTATGCAACTCTTTTTATTTTGCAGAAGTGATGGCAAACACGGCTTGTCCGAAAAAAGTGCGGTTGGATAAAAATTTAAACTTTTGGGAAGGCAGGTGTGTCGGCTTATTTCAATCATTTTCATTTTTTTTCATTTAAATGTAATTTCAAATAAGTCATGAGCTGCTTCATCGTCAAAGTAGGTTCCGCCGCTTGTGCATAACGACCGCAAGCTTATTTAGTGCGGAATTAGAAAGCACGGTTATTGTCGTACGATACAAAAATATATTATTTTGATGAACTTTACAAACCCACTGAACTCCGCATTAAATGAGCTTGCTGTTATGCACTGGCGGGGTAGCAATAGTGTGTTTCTTAAAGCAGCATCATTATCAAGTTTCACAAATTTTAACCACAATGTTTTTTAGGGTGGGAAAGTGCGTGAGAGTTTAAATTTTTACAGAAGGGAAGGATTTTTTAGCTGCCGAGAATATTTAGCTGCCTTTGGTGCGTTGGAAGATGACAAGCTCTTTTGCAGCCGAAAAACCAAATACCTTTAAAAGAAGGCTGCAAATATACTTGGCATTAAGCTGTTGGGCTTATACGCACTTAACTTATCAATAGAACTACTCTTTCACAAATTTTACTACTTCTGTTTTTTCGTTATTATTTAGTCTTAATATATAAATCCCTTTTGCAAGGTTACTAATGTCAATTTCCGTTTTTTCTTGTTTTAATGGTTGTTTCAGGAGCAATTGCCCGTGTATATTATAAATTGAAAAAAATAATTTGTTTTTTGTCAAATATGATGCAAAATCTATTGTTATTTTATCATTTGAAGGATTTGGGTATATTGAACTACTTTCAAATGGAATATGCGATGTATTAATTTGCGTGACAAATGTGTTTTCAATGTATATTTTGTCATAAAAATAAGAAATTATATTTTTCGCACATTCAATCGATAAAACAGCTATATAGCATCCATTGGAATCTATCGAATAGGTAACTGTTACAAAACCATGTTGAGAAGTGTCCTGTGAAAAGACAATCCATTTAACAGAAATACTATCGGAAACAGGAAAATTAAAACTGTAAATATAGGCTGTGTCAGGTATAAAACTAAAGCACGTATCAACAGTATTAGTATTCAGCGTATCGTTGCAATTCCAATAAGTAGAATCGGATAAATTGCGAATAAAAAAAGAAGCAATGGTCTGGCAATTATTACTGTCAGTTACTATTACATCATAATAACCGCTAGCTAATCCGGAAATATTTTGAATAGTATCGCTATTGCTCCATGTGAAATGATATGGTGGAGTGCCATCGTGTATATAAATATTAACAGCTCCATCAAGAGCACTTGGTGTAGATTCGTTAATAATTGAAGATGGAGAGATATACATATTACAAGCATTATAATTATACAAAGGTCGTTTCCATACGCCAAATCCATCAGTTCCTGCAAAAATATAAGATCCATTAGTTGCTATATGATTTATATATGTTGGAGGTAGCCCAGTATTAAATGGTGTCCATGTTGCACAAGTGTCTGATGAAAAATAAACACCATTATAAGCGCCAATATAAATATCAGTGCCATTAATAGCTAATGATTCAATCCACCCGGCATTTAAACCATTATTAACATCAGTCCAGTTTGTTCCATTATTGTTTGAAAGGAAAATATCGCCATTAGCTACAGCTAAAATATTGTTTCCACTTATAGCAATATCATTTATCGTGTTATTTGTTATACCATTATTAATTGCTACCCAATTTGCAGAAGTATCAGTTAACAAATAAATACCTCCGCCATATACTCCGGCAAATATATTTGTACCTTTTATTGCTAATGAATTAACTTTATAGGTCAATCCATTATTTATTGGGACCCAAATAGAATCATTAATATTTGACATAAAAACACCATGTCTTGTACCGGCATAGATATTCGATCCTTCCTTTGCAAAGCAATAAATGTATGTGTCAGAATTAAGACCGGAATTCATTACGCTCCAATTTGTGCCATTATTGGTTGATAAAAATACCCCTCCATTTGTTCCAGCATAAATATTGTCGCCATTAATTAACAGTGCTTGAATTTCGCGGTTAGTAAGACCATTGTTCACTTCAGACCAATTGACGCCATTATCAGGTGAAAAAAATATTCCACTATATTCTGATCCGGCAAAAATATTTGTACCACTTACAGCTATTGAATTAATATAAGCATTTGTCATCCCTTGAATTTTTTGAGTCCAACTTGTTCCATTATTGTTTGATAAAAAGACTCCTCCATTGCTAGTTCCTGCATATATATTTGTGTCATTTATTGCTAAAGCATATATACCTAATTTTGATAGCCCATTATCTAAATGTGTCCAATATGTTCCATTGATTGATGATAAATACACTCCATTACCCGATGTGATAAAATCAAAGCAACCAGCAAAAATATTCGTATCACTTACTGTTAAGGAACGAATGCTTTTATTAGCTAACCCAACTTTAACCCAGTTTGTACCATTATTTGATGATAAGAACACCCCCGAACCAGTACCTGCAAATATTTTTGTTCCCATAAGTGTTAAAGATATTGCATGCAAATCTGTTAGACCTGTATTCACTGCATTCCAGTTTGCTCCATTATTTGTCGATAAAAACACCCCACCACCATTAGTTCCAGCAAAAAGATTTGTTCCAGTTTTGACAAGTGACCAAACATTTGTATTAGTAAGTCCGTTGTTTAAAGGAGTCCAACTATTACCATTATTAGTAGTTACAGAAATACCTCCACCCGGAGAACATGCATAAATTTTATTTCCATCAATCAAAAATGCTTTTCCACTATCATATACAGTATCATTTCCAACAAAATAGGTTGGGAATCCATTGCATTTGGGTGTCCAACTTGCTCCATTATCCGTAGATAAATATATTCCATGATGACAACCAGCAAAAATTCTGTTACTATCAATAGCTAATGAAAAAATCCACGGGTCTGTTAATCCATTATTTACAGATGTCCAATTGGTGCCATTATTGTCTTAACCCCCTAAATAGCTGGACACAAAATTAATTTTAATTTTGTAACAGTAAATTTAGGAAACATGACAAAAACAAAAAGAAAATTTACCCCAGAAGAACGGCTTTCAATAATAAATGAAGCTGAAAGAGAAGGCAGCGTGGAGACATGCCGAAAGTATAATTTATCACCATCATTGCTATCGAAGTGGAAGCAGCGCTACCTCAACAAAGGTATCGCCGGATTAAAACCACAGTATAAACGCGTAGATCCAGAGCTTCGTGTATTGGAAGAAGAAAATGAACGTTTAAAACGTATCATTGCCAAGCAAGCTTTGGAAATAGAAGTAAAATCAGAGCTTTTAAAAAAAACTCCTATCGGATCCAAGAGAAAATGACAATTATGCACAAATATCGCGAAAAGGTTCCTGTTCGAGAATTATGTCAATGGACCGATTTTTCTCGTAGTAATTTCTATTATAAGCCTACTGATGGGAAGAAAGGAATAAGACCAAGTATTAATACATTAAAACAGGATGGAACAATTGTAAGTAATGCAGAAGTGGTTGAAGATATAAAAAAGATATTGAGTGGAGAATTTGTATGCTACGGCTATCAAAATGTAACAGCGGAATTAAAGAGCTTGGATTATATAATTAATCACAAAAAAGTTTACAGGCTTATGGATGAAAGTCAATTATTATTGGGGAAAGTTATAAAAACTCAAGGGAAAAGAGAATGGGTTAAATTCCGCAAAATAAACGCTTCTAAGCCCATGGAATACCTTTGTTGGGACATTAAGTATGTTTGGGTGCCGAATGAACGTAAAAATTATTATTTGCTTTCTCTCATGGATGTTTATAGCAGGAGAATATTAGATTGGATTTTTCAAAGTAGTGTTCGTAAAATTGATGTAATTAAAATGATTAGCCGTATTGATATTGCTCATGGCTTGAAAGGGGTTACCGTTCGTAATGACAATGGTTCTCAGTTTATCGCTAATAAAGTTCGGCATTACTTGCGGACCTTAGATGCACGTCAGGAATTTACTCATATTGCAACACCAGAAGAAAACTCTTATATTGAAGCATTTCACAGTATTTTTGAAAGAGAAGTCATTCAAAGGTTTGAATTAGCAAGCTTTTACGAAGCCAAATTAACTATTAGTGCTTACATGAATTTTTATAATAACAAAAGGAGGCATGGAAGTCTTGGAAGAATAACTCCTATGAAAAAATGGGATGAATATCAGGTTTCATTATCATTCGATAAGCCTCAAACAGCGCAAGTATTGGAGGAAATGTCAAGGGTGTCCGCTTTTCAGGACACTTGCCTTGCCCTTGACATTTTCGGAAATACTGCTACCTTTGCTAATCGGATGATGAATGAAAATTTGGATGAAAATGTACTAAACTCTTTTAATAAAAGTGTCCAACTTATAGGGGGTTAAGACATTCAACATTGAAAAGACCCAGTGTTTGTATGCAAATTGTATGCAAATAAAAAAAGGTTTCAGTTTTTAAAACTCTGAAACCTTTGTCTTTGTTGTGGGAGTTACTGGATTCGAACCAGTGACCCTCTGCTTGTAAGGCAGATGCTCTGAACCAGCTGAGCTAAACTCCCTTTTTACTTTATTTTTCCCTCAAATGGGAGTGCAAATATACAGGTAATTTTATAAAAAGCAAGAAGTAGAAAAAAATAATTGTTTTTTTATTCCGAGTCGTCATCGTCAACCTGAAAACGAAACCCCAACCTTTTGCCTGTTCGTAAGTTAAGATTCATAGAGTTTTCGAGCATTTCCGATACGCTTACTACCTTTATGCTATCATAAACAGGAGTTAACAGATCAAAGTCAACACAATAATTTATTGCCGTTTCAAGAATCTTTTTTATAGCATTCCTGTCAATTTTTGATTTGGCAAAATTATTATACATTAATCCGATTTGTCGTTTCCCTTCTACAAAATAATGATCTTCTCTATTAATAAAGATACGGGCTACAAGGTATCCAACATCGTTTACCCTGTTATATTTAAGCGAATCTGCAAGAAAATTATACATATTAATAATTCCACAGTACGAGCGCGTAATATCCTGTTTTATATACGACAATTTCATTATTTCGTGTTCACGTGGAAATTCAAACACGTTGGTATGCATGGTAAGCATAAGCATGTCGCCACCAAATTTTAATTCTGTTTCAAACTCACCCTTGTCGGAATAATTAAAAAAGATACGCTTATCGTTTTTTGCAACTTTCTTTTTAAGGTTTTCTGTCATATCCTTAGCAACAAGTTTCAAGCTTTGAAAGGCATCATAAGTGTTGTTATAAACATCAAGCTTCATCCCGCCTTTTTCGGTTATCTTTTCAACAAGTGGTAATTTTTTAAGTTCTTCGTTGGTCATTTCATTTATAAATTTATAAAACAAAAATATAATAAATTTTTAAACTATCTAAATTTTTTAATAATTGCTTCAGCGCATCGTTCACCATCAATTGCCGACGATACTATTCCTCCTGAATACCCTGAACCTTCACCTGATGGATAAATGTTCGATATTTCCACATGTTCTAATGTTTCAAAATTTCTTGGAATCCTTACAGGTGATGAGGTACGGGTTTCCACGCCAAGCAATGTAGCTTCATTTGTGTAAAATCCTTTCATTTTTTTTCCGAATATGCCAAAAGCTTCCTGCATCCGGCTCACGATAAACGAAGGAAGAAGTTCGTGCAGTGGAGAGCTCTTTATTCCAAGGTAATAAGAAGTATCATTTAATTTTGATGAGATCTTATTTTCCGTGAAATCAATCATGTTTTGAGCAGGAGCAGTATAATCAGCCCCCCCTGTTTCGAATGCCTTTTTTTCAAGCGCTTCCTGAAATTTAATACCGGCAAGCGCCCCAAATTGAGAATATTCCGACAAATCTTTTTCTTCAACAGATACAACTATTCCTGAATTGGCAAAAGGGAGATTCCTGTATGAATTTGACATGCCGTTTAAAACAAGTCCTGTTTGAGATGTGGAAGCGTTTACAATACTTCCCCCGGGGCACATACAAAAAGAGTAAACACCTTTATTCCCTGACTGACAAGCTAAGTTATACGATGATGCTGGAAGGTTTTTAATTTTAATATTATTATGATATTGAATGTTGTCAATTAATTGCTGAGGATGTTCTACTCTAACGCCAACTGCAAAAGGTTTTGCTTCTATCAGTATTTTTTTTCTCAACAGCATT
>JAAXXA010000770.1 GCA_013334735.1 Bacteroidota bacterium | reverse complement strand
TTTGAATTTAAAGAGGGACTTAAACTAGTTTCCGATTTTCATTTTTTTGAAAGTCTTGTCATTGATCGACTCTACAGCTTTTAAATATAAATCATCTATTTCAGATGAAATAACAAAATATGTATTTACATCAAATAGATCTCTTCCTATATTTGCTTTCAGTTGATTTGCAATATATTCTTTTGAAAGTTCAATTCCCTTTATTTTTTCTTGTTCTTTCTTTTCTTCTTTTTCTTTTATAGCTAATGAATCAGCTTCTTTTATCGGAACTTCTTTTATTTCCTTATTTAAAGAATCTTTTTCTACTGTCTTTTTTGCTTTTTTAAATTCAGCTTCGGCATAAGCAATAAATTTATTAAAGAACACCGAATCAACTGTGAAATTTTTGATAAACGAATTTGCATCTTTATATAAGGCTTTCAAACTGTCGCGGGATTTGTCAATTATTTGAAGAGAGTAGGAATATAAAAGTCCTCTTCTAAGTATATCCATATAATAATCAGAGATCTTAGACGTGTCGGCAGGTACAAAGATATCAGGCATTATTCCTCCGCCACCAAAAACTAAACGTTTTGCAGGAGTATAATATTTAAGAGAATCTGGAAAATGAATACTGTCGGAATGAAAAACTTCTCCATTTTTGTATCTTTCTGCTAATTCTTTATAATATTTGTCGGTTCCTTCGTTATAAGGTCTTTGAATGCAACGTCCCGTAGGAGTATAATAACGACCTGTTGTTAGTCGTATGCAGGAACCATCAGCTAAGCCAAATGGTCGTTGAACCAATCCTTTTCCAAACGAACGTCTTCCCATGATGAGTCCTCTGTCCCAATCCTGAACAGCTCCCGAAACTATTTCACTTGCAGAGGCAGAAGCTTCATCAATCAAAACAACTATTTTACCCTTTTCAAAACTTCCTTTTTCTGTAGAGAGATATTCACTTCTGGCGCTGTTTAATCCTTGAGTATAAACGATAAGTTTATCTTTACCTAGAAGTTCATCTGAAAGATCGACAGCTGTATTCAAATATCCGCCGCCATTTCCGCGCAAATCGAGAATTAGGTTTTTCATACCCAAAGCTTTTAAATTTTTCACCGACTCATCAAATTCTTCTATCGTTGTTGCGCCAAAACGGTTAAGTTTTATATATCCAATTTCAGGCGAAGCCATAAAAGTTGCGTCAATACTGTTTATTGGAATTTTATCGCGTGTAACGGTATAATCTATCAATTCTTTTTTTCTGTTTCTTTTTATACTTATATTAACTGTTGTTCCTTTTTTACCGCGAAGATTTTTAATGACATAGTTATTGTTAATTTTACTTCCTGTTGCATCTTCTCCGTTTATTTTTACAATTCTGTCTCCTGCCATAATACCTAGCTTTTCAGAAGGACCACCAGGTGTGGGGGTTACTACAAAAATTGTATCTTTTACTATGCTGAACTGAACGCCAATACCATCAAAATTACCTTGCAGTGGTTCATTCGTTTCTTTCATCTCTTCTTTATTCAAATATGTAGAATGAGGATCCAATGTTTTTAACATATTAATAATGCCTGCCTCAATAACTTTATTATTATTAACCGTATCAACATAAAACATATCTATAATTTGAAGTGTTGAGGCAAGTTTTTTACTGTCTTCTTCAATATTGTTTTTTACTTTTTGAGCAACTGAAAATGAAAAATTTCCCAAAAACATGAATAATGTACAGAATAAAATTTTATTATACAATGAATTCTTCATAATAACTATTGATTTGAATATTTAATGCATTAGTAAGCGTAATAAACGCAAATATTTAAAATGTATTTCGCAAATTTAATCTAATTTTAAAGAGAGCTAAAATAATTTTAACAATTATTGGCGAAAACACAAATATAAACAGAATAAAGTTCTGGAAATCATCGAAAATAGAGACATTTATT
>JAAXXA010000769.1 GCA_013334735.1 Bacteroidota bacterium | reverse complement strand
TGTGCTCTTCCGATCTAAAATTTTGCCAATTTTGCTCTTGATTTTTACCAAAATCGTATTAAAGATCTTTTTCTGATTGGAAAAGGATACAGAGCTGCCGAATCGGATGCAAACAGGTGTTATCGTAAAAATTCATATTACTATTCTCAAACTTATATTCCCGGGTTTGGATTGCCTCCTTCGGATATTCTTTTTACAAAATTTGGAGATAAAATAAAACAAGATATTCCCACAGGAAGGTTGGCTGCCCGTACAAACTCACATGTGGGAATATATCTTAACAAAGTTAAAGATTATGAAGCGGCACAGGCATTAGGCGCTCAGGAATGGATGAAGAATGTACTCCATTTTGGAGGGGGAAACGATATTTCGCAACAAGAAACCCTTGCCGGTTATTTGAATGGCTACAAAGAAACTATTGAAGGACCATATTTTGGCGGATATGTAAGAACATTTTTGAAAAGCTCTACCGAACCTATAGAAATTAATCAATCTAATTACCTAAAATCAATTATTAATAACGGCGTTTCGTTAATGACTTTTTTTGGGCATGGCGCAGGTATTGGCTTTGATCAAAGCATTGACTATCCTTCGGAATATGATAATTTCGGAAAATATCCTTTTTTGTTGGCTAATTCATGTCTGGCAGGCGATCTTTTTCAGGAAGTACCCACTTCAACTGAAGAATTTGTTTTAATTGCAAATAGAGGCGTTATAGGCTATCTTGCATCTGTTACCAAATCATATCAGGATGCTCTTAACTATTATTCCTCGTTTTTTTATGTAAATGTTGGAATTACTAACTATAATAAAACTTTTGGAAAATGTATTCAAAGCACGATTGATACTTTAAACGCGCTATTTCCTAATTCTTCAAGTATTAAATCCACAGTACTTGAAATGACACTTCATGGCGACCCCGCCATAAGAACTAACACTTTTCCAAAACCTGATTACGTGGTAACCGAACCTGCTGTGTATTTCACCCCTTCGATAGTAACATCTCAAAATTCCGAATTTACCTTAAATATTATTTCAACAAATATTGGTAAAGCATTGGATACAACTTTTATTGTCAGAGTAAGAAGAACATTTCCTGATGAAAGTTGGGTTGATTCAATAAGAATAGTAAAAGCTACTATGTTTAAAGACACGATACGTTTTACTTTTCCGGTCGATATTATTAAGGGTATAGGCTTAAACAAGTTTACAATATCACTTGATAACGATAATTGGATAGACGAAATATCTGAAGGAAACAACATAGTTACCGTTTCACTTTTAATAAAATCAAATGATATCACTCCTATTTATCCATACCAATATGCCGTTGTTCCATCTATAAATCTTACTCTTAAAGCTTCTACCAGCGATCCTTTTGCACCTGCAAGAAATTATATTTTTCAAATCGATACTACTGATACTTTTGATAGTCCTGCTAAAATTTCTCAAATAGTAAACCACGCCGGAGGAGTAGTAACATGGACTCCTGTATTACCTGTAACAACAGACAGTATCGTGTATTTTTGGCGTGTAAGTGTTGATTCAAGTGATAATAACTCTTATAATTGGCGTGAAAGTTCATTCCAGTATATAAATGGAAAAAGAGGCTGGGGACAGGCGCATTTTTTCCAATTTAAAAACGATACTTACAAATTTGTAAAATATATCAAACCTTCGCGTTTATTTCAATTTGTTAACGATGTAAAATCTATTAAGGCTCAAACAGGTTACTTTACAAACGATTCTCATTACCTATGGACGGAAGAATGGGTAAAGATGAATGGTAACGAATTGTCGTACTGGAGTTGTTGTTATTTGTCGAATGCATTAAAATTTGTAGTTTTCGATTCCATTTCGGGAGATCCCTGGGTTAACGAGAGTACAGTGGTTTCTTACGGTCCTTATGGAGCATATCATTGTCAGTC
>JAAXXA010000768.1 GCA_013334735.1 Bacteroidota bacterium | reverse complement strand
ACCAAAATGCGTAAACAACATTTCGCCAAATTCTTCATCAACTTTTTTACCATCAATCCATACATTTACTTTAACATTTACCAAGCTTAATCCCTGAAGATTTTTAGCAATCTCTCCCTTGGTTTCAACAGGTACAAGCGCAGGGCGAATATCCGTAACCTTATGCCCTATACTACGTGCAATAGGATATCCATCACCCGAAGAGCCCGTTGCAGGGTATGAAGCTCCTCCTGTTGCTAAAATAAATGTTTTTCCTTTAACAATAGCATTTGGAACAATTTCAACTCCTGTAATAATATTTTCTTCTACTTTAAATCCTTTAACTTTACTATTGCAACGCATTTCTATTCCGCAACTTTTAACATAATCAATAAGTTTATTCGATACATCAACAGCCGAATTACTTTTTGGAAAAACTCTGCCTCCCCTTTCAATAATTGTTTCAACACCAATACTCCTGAAAAATTCAATAGTATCTTCATTAAAAAATCTATTAAAAGCCGGTTTTATAGAATTTGGATTGGGACCAGTTTCGTCAATAAATGCAGATAGAGCAGCTTTATTGGTAATATTGCATCTACCCTTTCCTGTAATCTTAAATTTTTTTAGAGGTTCACGCATTTTTTCGAGCACTAAAACTTTTGCTCCTGCTTTAGCAGCAGTACAAGCAGCCATAATTCCCGCAGGTCCTCCCCCTATTATAATTACATCATATATTATTTTCATCTTTTCTTTTTCCACAATTTATTACTTGCATTTTCAGCTTTCTTTTCAGAAAATTTATAATCACTTCCCTTTACCAGCTTAGGAATTAGATCATTTCGTCTTAATTTAATAAGCATTTCCTTTATCCAGCTTATATTTTCTTTTTTATAATAGAAAAAAAACTTTTGTTGATCCATTTTTTCTTTAAGAGAACGAATTACATATATTGGCTTTAGAGTGTAAGGATCAAGCCCTGTATAGTACATTTCTGTTGCAAGCGTCATTGGAGTTGGTGTAAAATCCTGTACTTGTTCAAGTTGAAATCCTAAATCTTTAGTTTCCACAGCCAGTTCAGCCATGTGTTCCATATTGCAACCCGGGTGGCTGGAAATAAAGTAAGGAATAATTTGTTGATTCAACTTAGCTTCATTACATGTTTTATTGAAAAGCATTCTGAATTTTTTAAAACTATTGAATGACGCTTTGCGCATAATTTTTAACACATCATCCGAAACATGTTCAGGTGCAACTTTCAATCTTCCCGAAACATGGTGTTGAATTAAAATTTTCGCATATTCAGATAAATGATTTTCCTTGTCAATTACTGTATTTGGAGTCATAAACATATCGTAACGAACACCACTTCCTATAGTTACTTTTTTAACATCAGGCAAATCAGCTACTTTTTGATATAATTGAATTAACGGTCCATGATTAATATCAAGATTTTTACAAATTGAAGGATGAACACATGAATACCTTTTACATGTTTTACAAACAGAAATATCTTTGCCTTTCATTCTATACATGTTAGCAGACGGTCCACCTAAATCAGAAATATGACCTTTAAAATCTGTCTGTTCGGTAATAGCTTTTACTTCTTTAACAATAGAATCTTCCGAACGGCTTGAAACAAATTTACCCTGATGTGCAGATATTGTACAAAAGCTGCATCCTCCAAAGCATCCGCGATGAATATTTACTGAAAATTTAATCATTTCAAAAGCGGGTATTACTCCGCGATTTGCATAGCGGGGATGCGGAAGGCGGGTGTATGGTAAATCAAAAGAAGCATCAATTTCTGATGTTTTCATAGGTTTGGCAGGTGGATTTACAACAAGCCATTTATTTCCGTGTTTTTGTAACAAAGTTTTCGCCTCCATTGAGTTTGATTCTGTCTCTATAAAACAGAAATTGGATGCATAAGAGCGCTTATCCTGTTTG
>JAAXXA010000767.1 GCA_013334735.1 Bacteroidota bacterium | reverse complement strand
TTTAATCAAATCTATGATTTTTTTAAAAAACTGAAATCCAATCAGGCATTAGTACATAAAGATTACTTAATCGCTATTAATCTTAATGAAGATGATATTGTAAATCATGAAGATTCCGAAAATATTGAAGATGTTGAAATAGATATTCCACATATTAAAATTGATAATTTGTGGGAAATTTTTTCTAAAAATGCTGAAGCTATAAAAGAAGATTTTGAGCTTTTAACAAAAAATAGAAAATCTGCAATCCCCAGCGCCACAAATGTTTTAATAAATCCGGAAAATATTTTTATTGAAAAAGATGCAATTGTTGAATGCGCTGTTTTAAATGCCAGCGATGGACCTATTTATATAGGTAAAGGAGCGGAAGTGATGGAAGGATCTTTAATCCGCGGTCCCTTTGCATTATGTGATAATGCTACTCTTAAAATGGCTTCGAAAATATATGGCGCTACTACAATTGGTCCATATTGTAAAGTGGGAGGCGAAGTTAGTAACTCCGTATTTTTTGGATATTCAAATAAAGCGCATGATGGTTTCCTTGGAAATTCTGTGATAGGCGAGTGGTGCAATCTTGGCGCTGACACTAATAATTCTAATCTCAAAAATAATTATGATGAAGTGAAATTGTGGAATTATCCTGAAAAAAAATTCCTGCCTACCGGTTTGCAGTTTTGTGGTTTAATCATGGGTGATCACAGTAAATGTGGTATTAACACGATGTTTAACACCGGTACTGTGGTTGGTGTTAACGCGAATATATACGGTCATGGTTTTCAACGTAATTTTATACCTTCTTTTGCATGGGGAAGTTCAGGCACGGGTTATACTACTTATCAGATAAACAAAGCTATCGAAGTAGCTGAAAAAGTATATGATCGCAGAGGTTTGAAATTTGATGAAACAGAAAAATATATTTTGAAAAAAATATTCAAACTGACACGCCAATATAGCTTGCTCTAATCTGGCACTACTATTGACAAAAGGGTTTTTTTTGTTTTATATTCGATTTTACTGACAGTTTGACATGAAAGGAATGTTATAATGAATGATTTTTTATTTCAGATTAATAAATTTGACTTGCCTAATATTTTAGAAGAAGATGCAGAGTTTATTCCTTTGCTTTCACCGGAAGATGAAGAGCAAATGCTATCAGAGGAGTTACCCGAAACACTGCCAATATTACCATTGCGAAATACAGTATTGTTTCCGGGAGTGGTTGCGCCAATAACTGTAAACAGGGATAAATCTATTAATCTTATAAAAGACGCCTACAAAGGTTCGCGTGTGATAGGTCTTGTTTCTCAAAAGGATGTAAATGTTGATGACCCTCAGTTTACAGATCTTAACACAATAGGCACTATTGCCCGAATTTTTAAAGTTTTACAAATGCCTGATGGCAGTTCAACTGTAATTATTCAAGGTAAAAAGCCATTTCAATTGAATAAATGCATTCAAACGGAACCTTATTTCAAAGCAACGGTTTTACCTTATGATAATGCATCTTTACCTGTTAACGATGAAAAATTTGATGCTTTAATTTCTTCAATACGTGATTTAGCAATTCAAATTATCAAGTTATCTCCTACAATACCTTCGGAAGCCGCTTTTGCCATTAAGAATATCGAAAGCCCTTCTTTTCTGATAAATTTTGTTTCTTCAAACCTTAACATAGAAGTTGTAGAAAAACAAAAACTGCTGGAAATTTCAAATCTTATTGAAAGAGCTAATTTAGTGCTTACTCTTTTAACTAAAGAAATTCAGATACTTGAACTTAAAAATCAAATTCAGTCGAAGGTAAAAGTTGATCTCGACAAACAACAAAGAGATTATTTCCTGAATCAGCAACTGAAAACTATTCAGGATGAACTTGGCGGAAATCCTCATGAACAACAGATTCATACATTAAGAGCAAAAGCGAAAGACAAA
>JAAXXA010000766.1 GCA_013334735.1 Bacteroidota bacterium | reverse complement strand
TTTCAATTCGGAGAGCGAATAAAAAACATAAGAGCCTATTAAGTTTGACATTGTGTACTTATAATTTCGTAGAATTTTGTAAAATTTTTGCACATAATCAACTTCATATTGATTTCCGGCAGTAACTACATTAAACCCTTTTGAAATAAAAATGCGATCCAATCCTTTTGCAATATCATGGTTATGTAAGCAAATATCAATTGGTTTATATTGAGCAGGAATATCTGCCATGTTACGAATAAACTTACCCCAATCTGTAAGGTCGTCAATTTCCTGCGTAGAATGTGCAACAAAAAACAACGTTCCTTTGGCAACATTACTTTGTACTATTTTATTTTTTAAACGATAATGTATTGAAGGATTTAATAAGCAATATACTGGTTTTTTCGATTCTTTTTTATACAGATTGGTCGTTCTTGGAGAAAATTTAAAAATTAAAGGAGCATCATTTTCTGTTTCCATTAAAAATATTTTATCACTCAATGTCATTCCATGATCCATAAAACTAAATAAAGGCCAACTCTTCGGATAATACCCATAATCCTTTAACCAATAACCCAAACTATAAATATCGTTTACCCAAAAGGGAGACTTTCTCATAGATTTTTTTTAAATTTTTATATTCTATTGGAACTACCGCTATTATTATTGAGATTTTTCGCTCTTTTCAGATTTAGGAATCTGAATTTATTATTTTTTCAGAAAATCATTAAAAAAAAATGGTTAATTTAATTTTTCATATTTCCACTCATGTTGTATATAAAAATAATTAGCAGAATGCCGTAAATGTCCAACGGCATAAGGTCCTTTAAAATTGTCGGGGGCTAATATTTGAAATGTTGTGTAATTTTTCATTTGAGCTATATCAACCGGACCTTTTTTGTCTCTCACAAATATTTTAATATCATACATTTTAGGAGTCAAATTCAAATTGGGTATTTTGCATTCTATAACGCCCTTACCTTTTTCAACTTTTGAAACTGCCGCCCCATCAATTAACATTGAGCATTCAAATATACCTTTTTTAATATGTTCTATTCTGATATTAAATAATGGTTCTTCTATTTCAATTAAAGCATCAAAATATATCTTTACTATAATAGTTGAATTCATTGGAAAATTTTCTTGTACATTTCCATTTTCATCACAAATTTCAACTTTATCAACTTCAATCAAATGTTCACTTTTTAAAATCTTTTTTTCTGTAATATTGTCTTTTATAATATTTTGAGATAAATAATTTCTATTAATATCAAAAATTGTTGATTCGAATTTTTCATTATTTTTCTCTGCATTTTTGATTGCAATTTTTTCCTGATAATCGAGATAATTATTAATAACCTCTACTGTATTACCGTATTCCACAACCGCGCCTTTTTCAAGCCAAAGCACTTTTTTGCATAAAGATTCAATTTGGTACATACTATGACTGACAAAAACAACAGCTTTTTCATTCATAATAGAATTAATTTTCCCCATGCACTTTGATTGAAACGAAGCATCTCCAACGGCAAATACTTCATCTAAAAGCACAATATCGGGAATTGCATGTATTGCAATAGCAAAACCGAGACGAACACTCATACCACTTGAATATGTAGAAACGGGGGCATCAATAAATTCTTCTATATCAGCAAAATCGATAATGCTGTCCATTTGTTGTTTAATTTCCGATTTTGTAAGTCCTAAAATAGCGCCATTTAAAAAAATATTTTCCCGTCCTGTCATGTATGGATGAAAACCTGCACCAACAGCTATTAATCCTCCGATTCTACCGTTTATTGTAATTTTTCCTTTATCAGGTGGAAATATTCCATTTAACAAACGTAATAATGTTGATTTTCCTGAACCGTTTTTTCCAATTAATCCTAAAGGTTCTCCCCGTTTCAATTCAAAACTAATATCGTTTAATGCCCAAAATTCAGATTTTCG
>JAAXXA010000765.1 GCA_013334735.1 Bacteroidota bacterium | reverse complement strand
AATATTTCTGTCAAACCCTATTAATTTATTGTTTTTTTTTAGGTATAGAAGGATGCCTGTTTTAATGTTTAATTATTGGTAACTATCCGAAACCCTATACCAGTACCACTGCCACTTGGGTCACCGCTGTCGCGGAATGCTGAACGGCAAGCCTGAGAGCTGTCGCCCCAGCCACCACCACGACGCACGCGGTATTTACCGGAAGAAGGACCTTTGGGATTAGTTTGTAAATCGAGAGAATAATCTGAATAAAAATCGCTGCACCACTCCCACACATTGCCATGCATGTCGTACAATCCAAAAGCGTTTGGAGCAAAACTTCCCACGGCTAATGTTTTTTTCAGGTATTTACCTTTTACATTGTTATTGTATGGATAGTTTCCATCATAATTTGCCTGCGAAGTAGTAAGGTTGTCGCCTGTATTGAAAGGAGTGTCGCTTCCCGCACGGCATGCGTATTCCCATTCAGCTTCTGTAGGCAAGCGGCAACCCATCCATTCGGAAAAGGCATTAGCATCGTCCCAGCTTACATTTATTACAGGATGCTTGCCTTGTCCCCAGCCTTTATCGTCCGGTTTTACTTTGCCTGTTGCTTTACAAAACATATTGTATTGCTCAAAAGTTATCTCGTACTTGCTCATTTTAAAAGCGCTAATCGTAACCTGAAGTTGTGCTTCGTCATCATGCCTGTTTACTTCACCTGTGTCGCTGCCCATTATAAAGATGCCGCCGGGGATATTTACCCATTCTATTTGAGGCTTGGTTTGAGCTGTTATGTTTGTAACAAAAAAACACGTTAATAAAAATAATGTTAGTTTTTTCATATTGTTTTTGTTTATGATTTACTCGCCCATAACAGATTTGCAGCGAACTGCCAACTGCATATTGCTGACTCCTATTTGCCAACTTATATTATGAGAAATACAGTATTTTATTCTTCTGTTTCTATTAATTTGTAAACCTTATCATTTCTTCGTACAAGTGATATTACCGGGACAGAACAATCATCCCCCTTGGATGCTGTTTCCGTTTTTGCAAGAGCAACGCGGATTTCGGCAACATTCATTTCAATAACACCTGTAGTTGGACCAATAATAATTATATCCTCACCTACACTTAAATTATGGGATTCAATTTTTATTTCGGCAACTTTTAATTCCGAAAAATAATTTGAAATTTTCCCAACATATAATTTGGTCTTAGTTGCGCGCGAACCATATTTAACAGTCCATTCGCCAATTTTTTTACCAAGATAATAACCCTCCCAAAACCCCCTGTTGTAAACAGAAGAAAGCTGTTTCATCCATTCATCCGTTTTTTCTTTTGTATAAGTTCCTTCGCTAATAGCTTTCGCAGCTTCGTTATAGCATCTGGTAACTGTTTTTACATATTCCGGTGAACGTCCTCTTCCTTCAATTTTTAAAACACTAACGCCTGCATTTATTATTTTGTCAAGAAATTCTATTGTACATAAGTCTTTTGGCGACATGATGTAAGCATTGTCAATTTCAAGTTCTGTTCCTTCTTCTATATCTTTTACCAAATATTTTCGTCTGCAAAGTTGTAAGCAAGCGCCGCGGTTAGCGGAATAATTAGTATTGTCGAGGCTTAGATAACATTTACCTGAAACAGCCATACACAGAGCGCCATGCACAAAAATCTCAATCTTAACAAGCTTTCCTGAAGGTCCTGTTATATTTTTATTTTTAATAATTTTTACAATTTCGGCAACTTGCTTTAATGTTAACTCCCGTGCTGTAACCATCACATCTGCAAATTGCGAAAAATATTTTACCGCTTCAATATTTGTAATATTACATTGAGTGGAAATATGTACTTCAACACCTGCCTGCTTTGCATAAGTTATTACCGACATATCCGATGCTATGATTGCAGTTACCCCATTTAGTTTAGCGGCATCCACGATAGATTT
>JAAXXA010000764.1 GCA_013334735.1 Bacteroidota bacterium | reverse complement strand
AGGAGAACTTCGTTTTGGTAAAGCATGGTCGTATGGTGTGGAATTTATGCTTCGCAAACAAAAAGGAAGATTTTCGGGATGGCTCGGATACACCTATTCCCGTTCATTTAAACAAATAACAGGAATTAATAACGATAAAACTTTTCCTGCATTTTACGACAGACCTCATGATATATGCCTTAACTTATCCTATAATAATTTTAAACACTGGGTATTTTCAGTTAACTGGATTTACCAAACAGGCGCTGCTATATCAACACCTGTGAGTTTTTATTATTACAACGGATATACTGTTCCAATATTTAGCGAAAAAAATAACGACAGACTTCCCGATTATCACAGGATGGATATTTCCGTTACATATAAATTAAGCAAGCCCGAAAAGCGTTACCAACATTTTTTCATATTAACTATTTATAATGCTTATGGCAGAAATAATCCAATTTCCGTAAACTTTAACAAGATTATTGATGATAAAGGTAATTTTTTTATACCTGCAGATTTAAGCGGGAAAAACGAAATTGTTCCAACACTTGTCTCTGTTGCCGGTTTTATTCCGTCAATTACGTATAATTTTAAATTTTGAACTTAATGCTAATAATTATGGGACAAAAATTGTACAATTTGAAAACATTAATCATAAGGAGATTCCTCACTTCGTTCGGAATGACAGGTAAAATTGAGGAATAGCGGGAAGAGGAGGAGGCGTTTCGCATGAGCGAAACGCCTTCTCCTCTTCCCCACTTGAAAAATAAATAAATTGTCATTCCGAACGGAGACCCGAAAGCTTTCGGGGCGAAGTGAGGAATCTCTATAAATATAATTAATAATCTGTTATATATATATAATTAAAATGTCTAATAACTTTAACTAAATATTTATACAACTCAATATTAATAAGTATATAACGAATCTTTTTTTATGAAAAACTTAACAAAGCTCATATATTTTTTTCTGTTAATTTCCCTTATTAGTTGCGAAAAACAAACAGAATGGAAGCTAAAAGAAAACACTCAAAGTCCTTTGGTAGTTGAAAGTATTATTACCGATGAATATAAATCTCAAACTGTAAAACTTAGTTTTCCTGTAAGCGAATTAAATAAAACACCTCAAGCTGCATCAGGCGCATTAGTTATAATTAGTAACGAAGACTCCACATACTATTTTACCGAAAGCCCTGCTAATTCAGGAATCTACAAATCAAATTTCAGTTTTGCAGGTAAGTTAGGAAAAAACTATACGCTTCTGATTAATTATAACAACACTATATATTCAGCTAAAGCTTTAATGGTAGCAGGTTCGCTATTCCATCCATTACGATATTAAAAAAATAGTAATGACAACTTTTATCATATTTCAAAAGTGTTCAATGCTTACGCTCCTGTGAGATATGCGATGTGGGAAATTTTACTTGATTGGTCAAATGTAAGGGATTTTCAAAATCAAAATCCCGATTCGTGTAAAGCAAGACTTCTTTATTATTCCTTACCTACTATTGATGTTAGCCAGGTGCTGCCTCCCGAAATAGAAAAAATTTCATTTCCTTTGGGAACAACAATTACTCAAAAAAGATATTCGCTTACCTCCGAACATGCTGAATTTATAAGGGCTCTGCTGTATGAAACAAATTGGGAAGGAGGCTTGTTTGATTCCGCTCATTCAAATTTACCTACTAATATAAGCAAGGGCGCTGTAGGTTTTTTTGCTGTTTGTTCAGTAACGTCAGTATCATTAATTGTGAATCCGTAAAAAAAATATTAAAAACATTCAAAAAAATTTACTTTTCTCATCAGGGTGAAACATATTTTGTGTGTATTATGAGAGAAAAGCAAATAATTCTAATTTTAATAATAAACTTAAAAATCAAAAATCATGAAAACAAAAAATCTAATCAATCTGGCAGCAATCCTTATAGCTGTAATCGGAATAAGCATCACA
>JAAXXA010000763.1 GCA_013334735.1 Bacteroidota bacterium | reverse complement strand
CAATTTTATTAGTTTTAGAATCTACCAGTATCATTACAGGAGTTGAAAGTATAAAATAAGCATTAGCTTCCTTGCTATTTATGCCTCCTTCGCATCTTTGATGCTTCCATCCCGGTAGTTTAATGATGGCATCTTGCCAAATCGGGATTTCGGTTTCTGTTTCGTCAAGGCTAAGGGCGAAAATATCCACTAAATTTTTATTGCTTAATTCCTGATACCATGGGTAAAGTTCTTTCACTAATTTTTTACAATGATCACAATCTGCAGACCAAAACAGTATTAATTTGTATGGACTTTTAGTTTTGTAAGCGCTAAAAAGAACGTCATTGCCTTCATCGTCTTTAATTGTAAGATCAGGCGCTAAAGTGCCTGTTAACAGAGTTTTCATTCCTGTAAGTCTTTTTTCAATAGCTTGTCTTTTACTAGTAAGACAGTTGGTATCGTTAATATAAGGTTCGAGCATTTTTATGCCTGCTGTCATATTAAAACTTTCATAACCTTTAAAAAAATAGTCAACCATCCATCCATAAACTTTTCGATTTCCAAGACGCGCTTTTTCAATTGCTGTTTTTCCGGCTAAAGGAAAAAGCGAATCACGCATAGCTAAGGTTTTAGATAATGAACCAAAGAGGTTCACATAGCTGTTCATCCATTCTTTGAGGTTGGCAGTATTTATTAATAGCGAGTCATTAAAATTTATTCCGTCAAAATAATGAGCTATTACACTTTGAATTCTATCTGTTTCACTTCCTTTAAATGAAATTTGCGGCACATACTGAAATTGAAATGTATGGCTTACAAATAATTCATTATGTTGGGTTGATAGTTCTTTTAGCCATTGGTTGTATTCGCCGCGTCTTTTTTCGTATTCTTCAATTCCCTGTTGATAAAATTTTGAAAGGGGGGTATCATAGTTCATTAAAAAATTTTGCAGCAGACCTAACTTTTCTTTTTGTTTGCCGTTTTCTTTTGTAAACTTAGCAAATAATGTATTTTCTTTCTCATCTTTTTGGAAATAGGTACTATCATTATTACTACTGTACATAGGTTTTACCCACAGTTCTAAATTTTGATTGTTAATAAATATACTTTTTTCGGAAGGATAAGGAGTACTTGTCTCTTTTTCTTTGTAATCGAAGCGCAATACAAACTCCGCGGGTAACATATCTTTAGAAACTGAAATGGTGCCTGATTCCCCATTTTTGACACTTGCTATTTCGGCAATGGATTTTAATGCATTGGGTCCGATTAATGGCATAAGAGATATTTTGCTTTCATAAACTCCACTCAGGTTAATTTTTAAAGTTATATCCTGAGCCGATAATTGAAAATTAAATATCATACAGAATAAAGCTACTACGCTATATGTATGGACTTTGTTTTTTAAATTTTTATACATAATATTTTTTAAATATAATTTCTTCTGCAAAAGTAAAAATAATTGTTCCCTCGTGAGTAAATAATAAAAAATATCATTTCCTTTCTCAATTTATTAATCTTTGATACATCTCACAGAAAAACCATAAGATTTACTGAGGTTTGTAAGTCCACAAAAGCCAGTATAGAAGTTTAAGTCCCATGCTCTGGTATCATCGCCCTGCATGGTGCTCCAATTACTGCCTCCGTTACCCCGAGGGTCAAGCGTACCATCGCTAGGGCTTAAATAGCCTGAATTATGAAGTTTTAACACCGAATTATAAGCATCAGTAGGATTAGCCCAAGATCCATTTGCATCTGCATTAGTCCATTCTGTCAAAGTGGGAATACGCCAAGCCGAACCAAGTTCTAAAGTGCAGGGGTCGTTAATTGCAAGCCAGTTACTGTTCTCGCTAATAGAAGAATTCCATGTTGTATTTGGAGTACGTGCGCTTCCATCGTGTTTGTAGCCTTGTTTGCGATTAAATTGCCAGTACCAACCTGCAGAGGCTTCTGTGGCAT
>JAAXXA010000185.1 GCA_013334735.1 Bacteroidota bacterium | reverse complement strand
ATATAATTTTCAAAACAATAAAATTATTCATTAAAAAAGAGAAAACAATTAGATATCGTGTTTTGTATGCTGCTTTTTGCGGGAATATAATACTTTTACCCGTAATTATATCACTTTTCATTTACTATACTCATGAAGATAAAGGGAGGCCTGCAAATATTATAGTAGTTCAGCCAAATATTGATCCCTATAACGAAAAATTCGGAGGAATGACATCCGAACAGCAGCTTGCAAAACTTCTTAATCTCGCTAAACAAAAAACGGATAAAAACACAAATCTTATTATTGGACCCGAAACTGCTATTCCCGAAGGCGTTTGGGAAAATGATCTGTATGATTCAAGAAGTGTTGACAGCCTTAAAAATTATTTAAAAAAATACCCTCAACTTAATATTCTTATGGGTTTATCATCTTACAAAATGTATCTGAAAGGTGAGCAAATTTCATTAACTGCCCGTCTTTATGCAGATCAAGGTTGGTATGATGCTTACAATTCGGCGATGATGATAGATACATCAAAAAAAATACAAATTTATCACAAATCGAGATTGGTTCCGGGAGTAGAAAAAATGCCATATCCAAAAATTTTCAAATCGCTTGAAAAGTTCGCTCTTGATCTGGGTGGTACCAGTGGCAGTTTGGGAATTCAGGACGAAAGAAGCGTACTTTATTCAAACGACAGTGTTATTAAATTAGCCCCAGTGATATGCTATGAGTCCATTTATGGAGAATTTGTATCGGAATACATACAAAACGGGGCAAATATTATATGTATTATTACTAACGATGGTTGGTGGAAAGATACTCCCGGCTACAAACAACATTGCCGCTATGCAAGTTTAAGAGCAATTGAAACACGCAAATGTATTGCACGATCCGCAAATACGGGCACTTCATGCTTTATTAACCAAAGGGGAGATATAATGCAGGCAACATCATGGGAAACAGATGATGTTATAAAACAAACGGTTTTATTAAATGATGAAAAAACTTTTTACTCAAAATATGGCGACTACATTGCAAAAGCAGCCATATTTATGTCTGTTCTTATTTTTATTTATATTTTCTTTATTTCAATATCCCGAAGATTCAGAATAAAAGCGGAATAAAGAAATTAGGGTTTATTAAGTAAAATTATCTTTTAGTATTTAACAAAATTCAAAAATTTAATATCATCTCTGAATTTTATTCTAAGGACATAAACACCCAGATTAAGGGCAGAAACATCGGATGTTATTTTATTTAAACCTTTTTCGGCTTCACCGTAAAAAATGTTTTTTATCTTTTCGCCTTGAATACCATATAAATCTATTTCTACATTGTAAGAAAATGGCAGCACAAAATTAATGTAAATAAGGTCGTGCGTTGGCGAAGGATATGGGTTAAAAGCAATAAACTGATTGCTGAAAGTAATACATTGTTCGTTGTTGGAGGGATTATCATCGGGGTCTTTGTTAACAATCTGAGCTTCTACGCAAATATAATCGGCAAGTTGATTTTCCAATATTTCATATTTCGCGTTAAAAGTATAGCTTATTGTCTCACCTATACCAAGAGGATTATCCAAATTAGTCCATGGTTCAGTAAAAGCGCTTCCTCCATTAGCTCTTGCCGAAAGTTCCATTTTGTTTATTTTGCGTGAACCAATATTTGAAATATCAGCAGATAAAGTAACAAGGTTATTTACTTTAACCGCCTGCACGTTTGAAACAGCAATATCGGCAATAGTTGGAATAACCATTAGCTGTTGACTGAATATATCCGAACAGTCAAATTCATTAAATGCTGTAAGTGTTACTAAATATACCCCATTAGTATCAAAAGTATGCGAAGGGATTGAATCCAATGAGGTTTGTCCGTCCCCGAAATTCCATAAATAATTTACAGCACCTTGAGAGTTATTAGCGAAAGTTGCAGTAAATGGCGCTATTCCATAAAATTCATCAGGTACAAATGCAGCTGTTGGAATAGGAAAAATATTTATATTTTGTGATATAGTATCCTTGCACCCGCCATTTGAGGTAACTGTCAACTTAACGTGGAAGCTGCCACTGTCGGGAAAAATAATAGTGGGGTTTGTATCGTTTGATGTACCCAAGCTACCAAAATCCCATAACCAGCTTGATATATTATCAGGCAATTGAACAGTACTACTATCAGTAAAAGTATAGAGAGATTGCGCACAAGTATCATTTACATTGAACTTAGCTATTGGTATTGCATGCACCACCACATTTTGTGTATCGCTTGCCGAACAACCGTTCAATGATTTAACAGTAAGTATTACTTGATATACACCTGCACTATCAAATGAAAAAACAGGATTTTTCAAATCGTTAATTGTATCGTTGTTAATATTCCACGTCCACTCAAATATTTGAGCATAAGTTTCAGTGCTAGATGTGTCGTTGAAATATACAGGATTACCATCGCAAACATTAGTATAAGTAAACCCTGCAACGGGCGAAATTCTTATATTAACCGGTATTTTTACAGAATCAGTACAGCCATATTCGGAAGTTACCGTAAGAGAAACAATATTAGTAGCTTCAGAATTATATATATGAGCAGGCGACTGATTACTTGATGTATCGTAAGCGCTACCCGTATCACCAAAATTCCAATTCCAATGAGTAATATTTCCAAAATCATTTGTTGAGACGTCATGAAAGGTAAGAGGAGTTCCGGTACATCCTAATAACGGATAAAAATTTGGTTTGGGAATTGAATAAACATTTACAGGCTGCGTAATGGTTTTTTTACAACCTACGTCTGTTGTAACAGTAAGAGAAACATTATAAATACCGAAGCTATCATAATTGTGTGTAAAAGGGGCAGAATTAGTAGTAGCAAGAGTTTGCATATCGCCAAATTCCCAATGCAAACTGTCAATATTAGCGCCGGAAATAAATGATGTGTCATCAAGTGTTATAGGCAATGGATAACACGCTGAGGAGGAAGTAAAACCGGCTGTAGGAGCATCTCCCACAACATTCACAGAATTACTGATATATGCAGTACATCCAATAGTATCTGTTACAGTTAACGAGATATCATTTATTCCTGAAGGCCATGGAACAGTAAAGAAACTAAATGTTTCGCCATCAGACCATAAATACGATGCAGCAGACTCAGCCCCGACTGCCAATCTTATCTCATCATTTCTACACACATTGCTTATTGAACCAAGGCTTGCTGTGAGAGGAAATGAGTCAACCGAAACAATTATATTTCTTGTTGCAGAACAACCAAAAGTATCAGTTACAATTAATGTATATGTATTGGGAGTATCAACAAAAAGAGTATTTGCAGTGGAACCATCGGGTAGCCATAGAAAAGTAAAAGGCGCGGTTAATCCCGAATTAAGAAGAACACTACCATTAACGCACATTGTTGTATCGTGTACTTCAATAGCCGGTTTATTAACGATAATTTCATCAGTAGATGTAAATCCGAAAACATCCGTAGCTGTAACGCTATATGTTCCTCCGGAAGTAACAATCAGATTATGTAAAGTATCAGCAGAATTACCTGTATTCCATTTATAATTAATAAATCTTTGGCTTGCTTCTATAGTATCGGGGCATAAATTGGCAGAAAAAATATCAGGACCAAGATAAACGGGAGGAGCGTATTTGTAACGTAAATAATTTTCAACAGTTTGTCGGTCGGTATTGCTTAAAGCCTGATTGAAAATTAATAATTCTGCAATATCAAAATTTGTATAATTTGTATTATTATATTTACCCAAAGCATAAATTCCATTATAGGTTGAATTACCGCCACCACTTTTCAAAGGAAGAGGTATCGTATTAAAATATCCTTGTGTTTTGGTAGAATTATATATAAAAGATGTAAGACCAAATTTTCCATAATTTAATAGACCTGTTGTATATTTTACACTGTTATTTATTCTGAGTTCTGTATTATTTAATGAAAAAAGTTCAACTCCCACTTTTTGATTATCTGATGGTGTAAAAATTCCTGTTTTGTTATTAGTAACCGGTTTTACAACGGTAAAAAATGAAAATTCCGACCAATTATTTAAAAATCCTGAAGGGAATAATAAATTATCATTAGTACCATCAAAACGTATTAATGGCAAACCATTTATTAGTACATTCGCTGAATTATTTATTACATAACTAGGTTTATTATTTGTATTAGTTTGAATTGCATTGTAAAAATTGCCACTGCAATCATATAATGTATCTACAGCAGAACCTTCAAGATGCGCAGAATCTGCCTTTAGCCAAAGCTTCAGACCAGATATAGAAGTGGCAGAAAAAACCGAAAACTTTTGGATATTTGACACGAAATAAGTTCCGCATATATTATACGCTGTTACTCGCCAATAATATGTTTGTGAACCTGCAATATATAACTGAGTAAAAGTTGACGAAAGTCCCTGAACCAATATAATGTTGTAGTCAAAAAGTGGATCAGTAGAATATTCGAGTGTATATGACGAAGCGCCGGGTGAAGAAAACCATGCAAAATCTATGATGTGGCTATCTGTAACAAAACTATCAGAAGGCATATATAGTGTAAAAGCATCAGGAGTAGTTGAATTATTTACAATTGTAATTGGGCTTGTATAAGCATTTGAGCATCCTTTATCAGTGGTTACAGTAAGACTAACATTAAAATTTCCGGCAGAAGTGTATGTATGTTGCGGATTGGTATCGGATGAATGAACAGTACCATCTCCAAAATCCCAATTCCAACTAATAATATTACCTTCGGCAGAAGTACTTTGATCAGAAAATGAATAAGGATTATTAATACATGCAGAACCAATAGTAAACGCCGCCACAGGATTTAGTGGAATATGTATAGTGCTGTCCTTAAAATTACTGCATGTTCCATCGGCAACAGTAAACCTTACAGAATAATAACCTCCGCTACTATAATATATGTGTGAGGGATTTTGCATAGTGGAAGTTTGACCATCGCCAAAATCCCATAACCAAATATTACCTATTGGCAATGCAAAATTATTAAATTGTGTAGGAGCGCCCGAACACCCAGTTGTAGCGCTAAAGTGAATAATTGGCGCGGTACCTTCTATTAGAACAGCAATAGTATCTTTAGCGATGCAACCATCTATGTTAGTTACAGTAATACTGTAATTTCCGGGAGTTGAAACAACAATAGTATCAGTAGTTTCTGAATTTGACCAATGATAAGTTAATCCCGGAGGTAAAGGAGAAGGTAAAATGAGACCGATAGAATTTCCTGAACAGATACTTGTGTCGGGACCAAGGCTAATCGTAAAATTATTTTCTGTAACAGTTATAGAGTTCGATATTTTTGAGCACAAATTTTCATCAGTAACAGTAACCCAATAATTGCCTGCTGCGCTTACATCAATGGTTGGTGTATTAAGTCCATTTGACCAATTATATGTATAACTTCCGCTTAAACCGGTTGACAGCGTAACATGACTACCAGAACAAAATGAAGTATCATGCGAATTTATTTCAGGATAATTAACTGTAATTGTATCGGATGAAGTTAAACCTAAAATATTATCTGTTGTAGTAACAGAATAGGAACCTGCTGAGTCAACATGTATGGTTCGTGTGGTTTCCCCCGTTGACCATAAATATGAAATAAATTTGCTGCCGGCATCCAAGGTTGTATCACAAAAGCCATAAGAAATATTAATATCAGGACCAAGGTTAACAGGTGGTGAATATTTATTTCTCAAATAAGTTTCAACAGATTGCCTGTCCGTATTACCTAAAGCGGTATTATAAATAATTAATTCCGCAATATCAAAATTGGTATAACTGGTGCTGTTGTATTTACCTAAAGCATAAATTCCATTAAAAGTTAAATTTGCTCCTCCGCTTTTCAGGGTAAGGGGTAGGTTATTATAATAACCTTGGGTTTTTGTAGCATTATATAAAATAGATGTAATACCGAATTTTCCATAACTGAATAAACCTCCAGTACTATATTTTACGCTGTTATTTATTCTGAGTTCACTCGCTAATAATGAAAAAAGTTCAAGACCCACTTTTTGAGTACTTGATGGTGTAAAAATTCCGGCTTTATTATTTGTAAAAGGTTTTACTACAATAAAAAATGAAAATTCCGACCAATTATTTAAAAATCCGGTAGGGAACAATAAATTATCATTAATACCATCAAAATGTATTATTGGGTAACCATTTAAAGCATTAGGCGTAAAAAGAGGCTGAGTATTGGAAGTGTTTTGTACCGCATCATTTGGAGGAATATTTCCACTACAATCAGCCCATTGTTTAACATACAAACCATTAAATACAATAG
>JAAXXA010000762.1 GCA_013334735.1 Bacteroidota bacterium | reverse complement strand
GTTTTAAACGTAAAGAAGTCTTATTTGGCACAGGCGCTACTAACTTTTTTGGGGACCTTGGAGGCGCAAATCAAATAGGGACTAATGGCATAAGAGATTTTGATTTCAAAGCTATTCGCCCCGCTTTTATGATTGGATATAAATACAGAACTACTAAGGAAACTGCTATCAAATTCAATTTTACTTATGCTCGTTTATCGGGAAGCGATAAATATACTAAAGAGCCTTACCGTAATAACAGAAACTGTAATTTCAGAACACCTGTATATGAATTATCTACTCAATTTGAATACGCAATTATTCGTGAACGGCCAAGTCATATTTATAACTTAAAAGGTATTAGTGGTTGGAAATACTTGCAAATAACATCTTATTTCTTTGCCGGTGTTGGCGTTATGCACTTTAACCCTAAAGGTGAATGGAATGGACAATGGTATGCTTTACAACCTTTACATACCGAAGGACAGGGGCTCGTACCTACCAGACCAAACTATTCCCTTTTTCAATTGGTTATACCTTTCGGCGTGGGATTTAAGTATGCTCTTAGTAAAGAATGGTCAGTCGGTCTGGAATACGGTATCCGAAAAACTTTTACAGATTATATTGATGACGTAAGCACAACATATTTCGATCCTGATGCTCTTTATAATAATTATGGACCAACATCTGTCCATTTTGGAAATCCTACAAATGGTACATTAGATGCTAATGCTACAGGTGGAGGACAGCAAAGAGGCAACGTAAAAAATGATGACTCTTATATGTTTGCAATAGTATCTTTTTACTACAAAATACCAAGAGGCGTATTTACGTTACCAAAATTCTAATACGTTATTTTTTACTCGATGAAAAAAATTTTTACAATATTTTGTGCTTTTATATTTTTTTCATTGCAAGCTCAACGAAATGAAGTAGGTTTATTTACAGGTACTTCCTATTATATTGGTGATATTAATCCTTCCAAACATTTTTCTCAAGCTAATGTTGCAGGCGGTTTAGTGTATAGATATATTATTAATCCGCGCTGGGCTTTTAAGATGGATGGCTTATTCGGAACTATTGAAGCAAATGATGATGTAGTGGGCTTTAACAGTGATAGAAATCTTAGTTTTAAATCTAGTTTATTTGAAGTATCTTCTCAAATTGAATTAAATTTTTTCCCCTATACTACCGGTAATAAAGACAAAAATTATTTTACCCCTTACCTGTTTATTGGTGTTTCCTTTTTTAGTTTTAACCCTAAAGCAAGTTACGATGGCGTTTGGTACGATTTACAGCCTTTAGGTACCGAAGGTCAGGGGAATTCTGTATATCCCGACAGAAAGCCTTATTCTTTAGTTGGTCTTTCGTGTCCTTTTGGAATCGGATTAAAGTATAGTGTTGGGTCAAGTATATGTATTGGAGCTGAATGGGGCTTGAGAAAAACAAATACTGATTACATTGACGATGTTAGCACTACATATCCTAACCTTGCTGTAGTTAGCGCTGAACACGGTGCGATTGCAGCAATTTTATCCGACAGATCTTTTTCCGCGCTCGAAGATAACGTGGACCATACCGACTTGCAAAGAGGCAATTCTGTATCAAAAGATTGGTATTCTTTTGCAGGACTTTTTATTACCCCAAATTTAAGCCGGAGCTTGTCCAGGAGAAAAAGCGTGAAAACTGAACCAAAAAAAGG
This sequence comes from Bacteroidota bacterium, assembly GCA_013334735.1. Classification (GTDB taxonomy): domain Bacteria; phylum Bacteroidota; class Bacteroidia; order Bacteroidales; family CG2-30-32-10; genus JAAXXA01. Next base: position 261 of record JAAXXA010000762.1, on the reverse strand, counting down.
CCAGACCGATATTAAGCAACGAGTAATTTACCTGTCGCTGGGAGCGGCAGTCACTACTATTGTCCTGAAGTTTACGGCTTTTTTGCTAACCGGGTCGGTGGGGCTGCTGTCGGATGCGGCGGAAAGTCTGGTGAACCTGGTGGGGGCTTCGGTGGCGCTGGTAGCTTTGATAATTGCGGCTCGTCCGGCAGATAAGACCCATTCCTACGGTCATAACAAGGCCGAATATTTTAGCAGCACTATCGAGGGCAGTCTGATTAT
>JAAXXA010000184.1 GCA_013334735.1 Bacteroidota bacterium | reverse complement strand
AATTAAACCGGCGGTACTGTTTGACAGAATCATATCCAACAACATTAGTATATCGCTGTCTTTAGAGCCTGCTCCTTTAAAGCGAAATGCAATATTTATATTTTCGGAATCGGGTCCTTCAACTTCTTTTATTATAGGTGAAGTAATTGATTCTTCCGGTTTAAAAGTAAAAGCAGGTATTTCTTTCTTAGAAAATGTACCAAAATATTTATCAATTAGCTTTATGGTTTCATCAGGGTCGAAATCTCCGGAAAGACAAATAGCCATATTATTGGCAACATAATATTTATTGTAATAATCTTTAATTTTTTTTATTGAAGGGCTTTTTAAATGCTCAATTGTACCAATAGTTGTTTGCGTACCATAAGGATGATTATTAAACAGACCTTCAAACAGCGCCTGCGTTGCTTTACGTTGATCGTTTGCAAGTGTCATATTTTTCTCTTCGTAAACAGTTTCAAGCTCTGTATGAAATAATCTGATAACATTATTGCTAAATCTGTCAGACTCTATATTTAACCAATTCTCCAGTTCATTTGAAGGAATATCATTTACATAAACTGTTTGATCATTAGAAGTGTAGGCATTAGTTCCTGTAGCGCCAATCAAACCAACCAGTTTATCATATTCATTAGGAATAGCAAATTGGGCAGCTAAAGTAGAAACACTATCTATACGATGATAAATGTTTAATCTTTTAGATGAATCCTTAGTTACACGATATACTTCAAATAAACTATCAATTTGATCAAGGAAAGGTTCTTCTTTAGAATAATTAACGGAACCAAAACTTTTAGAACCTTTAAACATAAGATGTTCAAAATAATGAGCTAATCCGGTTGCATCGGAAGGATCGTTCTTGCTTCCTGCTCTAACTGCAATATATGTTTGTATTCTGGGCGCATCCTTATATACTGTCATATAAACGGAAAGACCATTATCAAGGGTGTAAATTCTGGCTTTAAGGGGATCTCCTGTAACAGTTTTATAAGCATATTGTTTTTGAGCTTTTGCAGTATCAGATATAAAGCAAAATAAAATTACACTGAATAAAGCAAATCCAAGAATTTTAATTTTTGTTTTCATAGGGATATTAATTAATAAATAATTTGTTTGTTAATAAAGTCGCCAAAAATAAAAATATTGTAAATTGTAAAATGCAAATTGCAAATTTATAAGATATAGAATTATTACGACTTATAATGTTTTTTATTTTTGCATATTAAAATTTAAATTAATTATTTTAATAAATGGAACTATCTTTTCGGATTAAAGGTAACACTATTTTTTCTTAACGGGCAGCAAAACAGCTCTTACATAATGTTCTTTAGTAAAACATTTTTGCGCTAACAGTTTAATGTCATCAATAGTAATAGCTTTAACCTGTTCCTCGAATTTTGTTATTTGATTTACGTCATCATTATTAAAATATGCCGCTTCTATTGTATTTAACCAAAATTCGTTTTCCCTGCTATTGGTTTCTCTCTCCCTGATAATTGCTTCTTTAGCTTTATCAATATCAATTTGTGTAGGTCCGTTAATCTGAATATTTTTCATAATTTCAAAAATGGCTTTGGTTAATTTGTTTGCTTTCTTGGGTGAGCAGCCAAACATAACCATAACCGTATATTCTGATTTGGGATAGTGATCCAGAGTAATTGAAGCTTGCGGACTATAAACCCCGCTTAATTTTTCGCGAATCACCTCTATCAACTTAATTTCAAAAATCCCTTCCAAAAGTGAAATTGAAAGATTATTTTTTTCGTTCCATTCGAGCGGTCCCTGCATCAATATACCAACCATACTCTGAGGGTCGCTTCCTTTGTAAAGAGTAAGCTCATTAACCCCATCGGCAAATTTAGGACTAATATCCCTCCATGTTTCATTTCTGTTTGTAACAGGCAAACTACCTATATATTTTTCGATTAAAGGAGTAATAGAATCAACTGAAAAATTTCCCACAAAGAAAAATTTAAAATCGCTTGCATCAGCAAATCTGTCCTTATAAATTCGATATACTGAATCATGTTTTATTTTATCAATTTGCTCGGTTTTAGGTATTATTATAAGTCGGGGATAATTTGGGTAAGCTGTTTTAAATAGTGTATCGTAAAAAGAAAATATCGGGCTTGCAAAAATGAATTTAACCTGATTTTTCATTTTTGAAATAAATGTATTGAAAGCAGCCGAATCTTTTCTGGGAGAATCAAAATACAAATATGTCAATTGTAATAATGTTTCCAAATCCTTAGGAGAAGCGCTTCCTAAAAGACTTTCTTTAACATCTGAAATACTAGGTGATATTTGTACAGTTTTTCCTTTTAATGTTTTTTCCAATTCAACATTATCAAAATCCCCGATACCGCTTTGGTCAATTATTTCACTTGAATAGTTTGAAGCGAAAAACACGCTGTCGTTGTACAATGAACTACCTCCGGGGCTATATGCAGAAACGAGTATTTCATCGTTTTTGAAATCGGTAGGTTTTAAAACTACTTTAATACCATTGGATAATGTAAGTTCGGTAAAACCTACTTCTTTGTTTTCAACTTTTGAGATTACTTTAGATCCATTTAATTCTTTTCCAACAAGATGTTCCGACTTGTACTTATCAACATATTGCTCAATTTGCGCCGTTTTGGAATCTTTAATAATTTTCAGTACATCATCATTGGTAGGTACTTTAACTCCTTCTTTCTCTGGAGCTGTAACAACCAAACCAATATTTTCATCGGTAATCCATTTTTTTGCCAGCAAATTTATTTCAGATAATTTTATTTCGGGCAAAAGATTTACAGTGTATTCATATTCAGCTTTTATTCCGGGAATAGGCTCTTGTGTAAGATAATTTTTTGTGTATTCGGAACAAAAATCAGCAGATTCGGTTTTATCGGCCTCTTTTGATGCTTTTTCCATATTACTCAGAACTTCTTTTTTTTGACGATCAAATTCTGATTCAAGAAAACCAAATTGTTTTATTCGTTCATTTTCGATTAAAATTGTTTCAAGTGATTTATCAATTTGATTTTCTTTGGGCATAGCTTCGCAAGCAAACACATTAACATTTCTTGCCCAAAAACTATCGTAAGAAGAAGCGGCATATATAAAAGGAGCATCTGTTTTGAGTGCAATTTCTGAAAATCTTGCATTTAACATACCTGTATATAATTGTTCAATCAAATATGTTCGGTAATCCCCAATAGTCTTTTTCACTTCCTGAGGATGCTTGTAAAACAACATCAAACTATTATTTATAGCTTCCTTATCTGTTTCGATAGCAATTAAAGGTTCTACATTATTCGGAACATCGAACATAGTTCTTGGTTTTGGATTTTTCCTTTTTTTAATAGCTGCAAAATGTTTTATTATTTTTGCTTCTGCAGAATCAACATTAATATCTCCTATCACAATTACAGCCTGTAAATCGGGGCGATACCAATCATAATAGAATTTGCGTAAAGTATCATGTTTGAAACTTTTAATAATATCAATTTTACCAATAGGAATTCTATTAGCATATTTTGAATCTTTAAATATTATAGGTAAGAATTTTTTCATCATTCTGTCCTGAGCGCCAAGCCCCAAACGCCACTCCTCAGTAATTACGCCTCTTTCCTTATCAATTTCTTTACCATTGAATGTAACATTATGCGCCCAGTCCTCAATAACCTGATAGCCTTGTTCAAGCAATCCTTCTTTGTCAGTAGGTATCTGAAGCATATAAACAGTTTCATCAAAACTGGTGTACGCGTTTATATCGGCGCCAAAGCGAACTCCAATTTTTTGCAAATAATCTACTAACGCATTTTTAGGAAAATTTTTTGTTCCATTAAAACACATGTGTTCGGTAAAATGCGCCAAGCCTTGTTGGGCATCAGTTTCCATAATAGAACCTGTATTAACAACAAGTCGAAGTTCAACTCTTTTTTCGGGTTTGGCATTTTTGCGTATATAATAAACCATTCCGTTTTCAAGTTTCCCGATTTTTACATTGGGATCAATAGGTAAAGGTGTTGATTGATCAAGGTTTGTTTGTCCAAAAGCATTGGTAATAAGGAATCCTAACGCTAATAATCCTAATAGTCTAATTTTCATAATGTTTTTAAAATTATTTATTTTGTTTAATGAAGTTTCACAAAAGTAAAATTTATTCATAAACAAAGCGCATTTTTTAACAAGATTCCTTATTTGCATTTAACTAACGAAAAATCTTTATTTTATTATATTTGCTATACATCTACAAATATTGTTTTATTATACCGATTAGCTTTCAAAATTATCATTTTAAAAAAGTGTTTTTTAAAATGATGTTGAAAGTCTATCGGCATTTACCAATGTAATCGTTCTAATACGATTATATCTTTTAGAACGAACATTGGTATTATACCATTTGTTATTAAAAAAAGACCTAAAGATATTTAATTTGCCGTATTAGAAGCTGTTTTGAAATTTTATATTAGGTATGTTTTATTCATAATCCGTTGGTGCAAGTATGCAAGTTAAAGTTTACTCCATGTTTGCCCATCAGTCATATAAAAACGTATAAAACCTTTTGATTTACTATAATCTATTTTCCATGGTACTTTTAGCTGATCTCCATTTGAAATAATACTTGTAGAATCCTGTAATTCTTGGACTGAATAAACATCATTATATGTTATACTATTTACTGTAATAGTTTGATGAGGAACATCTAAAACAAAAGTATAATGAGCATAGTTACTTCCAAAAAACATTAAATATGGAGGTTGATTATGTCTATCTATTCTAAGACTAAAGCCTCCTAAAAAATCAATAGAAGCACCAATACTTCCATTTGGGACACCACATGGATCAGAACAATTCACAGGGCTTGTGCCTTTACTATCCACATATAATGTATCAAAAACATTAGTTGTATCATTTTTAAAAATCACTTTTTCTCCTCCTGAATAACAGATAAATGCCAATTCTTCATTTGAAAGTGGAGAGCAAGAACCGCCGCAATTCTTTTCTTGTATGCATGATAAAAGTGCAAGTAAACCAATTGTTGTAATTGTAATAGTTATTTTTTTCATAATAGTCTTTATTAGCAAGGGTTTTATTTTGTTTGTTTATTTTTTTCTAATTGTAAAAAATTTATATCGTAACCCTAATGTAATTTGTTTAATTGACTGTCTTGAAATAATAAAATCATTAATATTTGAGTCCCCTCTGAAAAGTAGTAAAACTAAATTTAGCCACAGATTCACAGATTTTTTAAAAATTAAATTTTTTTAAAATCTATAACCCAGCCCGGCTATAAATAAATTTGCTCTTTCGGTGTCGGTATTATTGCCAGATCTAATTTTATTTGGGAATTCTGATTTATATTTTCTGTTTTGCCAAACTATTCCCATACTAAAATTTTGATAAATATATAATCCTTTACAGATTTTAAGCTTGATTCCATATCCTATCATATTATCAATGGAGATATTTAAGTCATGTTCTCGTACATCAATATAATTTGTGTCAGGCCAATCCAAATCTTTATATGTCCAGTCATTTTTTTCTCTATAGTATCCCAAACTGTATTGGAAATAAAAATTAAGAAATTTATGTTCTTTAAAAGGATTAATTTGATAAATAAATTGAATTCCGGGATAACTAAAATCTGTTATTTTATTTCCATCCGGATATAATATCGGACCAAGCGAAAAACAACTCTTTCTATAATTAAAGGTGATACTTGGAATATAATATTCTTCTCCAAAAAAGTCATTATTACTATATGTCAAATAAGCAAAGGAAAAACCTAATTTTGAATTTTGTTTAATAGTATCTTTTTGAATTTTTTCATAAGTCTTTTTTATTCCCTTTCCCACAAGGTTGAAAAACTTGTCTAAAATAAGTGTGTCGTGACGAGAAGCGTTCTGTTGCGCTTTAACTACAAAGGGTAAAAAAAGAAACAAAAACAGAATTTTTTTCTTCATATAGTTCCAAAACGCAGTTTATATGAAAATATTTTATCTTTAATTTTTTTAGTAAAATTACTTAAAAATAATTTATTTATGTATCTTATTCCTTAATAGAACTAAATAGTGTCTGCACGGAAACTCAGTGTTTGATGCGAAAAATCGTCATTGCGAACGCAGTGAAGCAATCTAATCATTGTGTGTCAATAAATTGCTTCGTCGTACCTCACTTCGACAAGCTCAGTGCAACGCCTCGCAATGACGTTTTACATGGAGTTTCCGTGCAAACACTAAATAGCCCCATTGAACCCAAAGGGTTCGCAACTTTATAAAAATTTGTTTATATTCATTTGTTCGACCTCGCAGAGGTCGCAGACTATATGTTATTCC
>JAAXXA010000761.1 GCA_013334735.1 Bacteroidota bacterium | reverse complement strand
TCCTTTTCCTAATACAACATCTATCAATGAACCTTTTTCTACCATTGTTCCGGGTTCTATAATACGCCCCTTATATTTTTGTTTTAACACCGCGTTACGAGCAATATCGGGAATATATTCCAACTTGCCAATTTTCAACCCATAAGTTTCAAGAACAGCAATAGATTGACGTAAGGTAAGGTCTTTTAAATCGGGAACTGTAGTTTGTTCGGGTAGAATGGAAACAACAGTAACATATATTTTTCTGCCACTTTTAACCTTTGAATTTGGATAAGGATCCTGACTTATAACAGTACCTTTGCGTTCTTTTATATTATATACGGAATCAATAATTTCATAGTTCAGATTACGATCGGATAAATAATCATCCAATTCTTCTATTTTAAGCCCTGTAAGGTTGGGAACAGTGATTTCGCTACCATGTTGTGTGAAAACACCAAGAAAAAGAGAAGCTATCCATATAAATATCAACGATATCAATATAGATAAGCCTAAGTGGATTAAAAATTTCCTGCTTTTTACAAATTCTAATAAACTCATTTTTTTTTACTATAAGAAGAAATCAAAAAAGAAACATAAAAAAACACATTATATTGTTATTGGCAAAGATAAATATTTAAACTTATCGGAAAAAGTAAATATAATTATCTTTGCATTCTGCAAATATTATATCAAAACAAATAATCAGATGAAAAAAAATATAGCATTAGTAACAGGTGGCGATTCGGGCGAATCGGTTATTTCAATACAAAGCGCTTACATTATTAAGGAAAATATTGATAAAGGAAAATATAACGTATATACTATTTTTATTAAAGGTTCTAAATGGACGTATCTATCTGATGATAATACAGAAATAAATGTTGATAAAAATGATTTTTCTATTTCGGAAAATGGCGGGAAAATTAAATTTGACGCCGTCTTTATTGCTATTCACGGTACACCCGGAGAAGATGGCAAGCTACAGGGTTACTTTGATATAATGGGAATTCCTTATACCTTTTCAGGTGTGGTTTCATCATCTCTTACATTTAATAAAAATTATTGTCAGTTATTGGCGAAAGAGTATGGAGCTAAAACAGCTAAATCGGTTCTGATAAAAAAAGGAGGGAAATTTCTTGTACATGATATTATTGACATAACAGGATTGCCTTGTTTTGTAAAACCAAATAATGGCGGTTCGAGTATAGGTATGTCGAAAGTGAAAAAACCGGAAGAACTTCAGGAAGCTATCGAAACTGCTTTTCACGAAGATACAGAAGTACAGATTGAAGAATTTATTGAAGGTACAGAAGTAACTTGCGGTATATTACAGAAAAAAAATGAGCTGATAGCTTTGCCATTAACTGAAATTGTAAGTAAACATGAATATTTTGATTTTAAGTCAAAATATGCGCCCGAACTTGCTGAAGAAATTATTCCCGCAAGAGTACCTGATGAAATTCACAAAAAATGCAAAGAACTTTCATTATCTTTATTTAAAAAGTTTAATTGTAAGGGAGTTGCCCGTTTTGATTATATCATAAAAAACAATATACCATATTTTCTGGAAGTAAATACAATACCCGGTTTAAGCGCAGCCAGCATAATCCCAAAACAGGCTAACGCGATGGGGATTTCGCTAAAAGAATTATTTTCAATTTTGATAGAAAATATTATTGACTGAGGGCGCAAAAATTAAAAATTACGATTCATCAGTTTGTCTGAATATTTTTTAAGTATTATTTTTCTGTCATCATTCACCGAAAGGTCGGATAAATAAACCAGAGCATTATTATAATATTCATTAATAAGAGAGGTTGTAAATTCCTTTACGCTAAGGTTGTCATAAATATTTGTAACTGCTTTAATTTTTTCTTCCGAATTAAAATTAACAGAAGAAAAATACAGTTCCAATGCTTCAATATCTTTGTTTTTTGCTCCTCTTTGAGCGGATTGTAAAGCTTTT
>JAAXXA010000760.1:812-1955 GCA_013334735.1 Bacteroidota bacterium | reverse complement strand
ATCGCATATAATAAATTCGGGATTCAATGCCAGCGCACGCGCAATACAAATCCTCTGACGCTGCCCTCCCGAAAATTCGTGGGGATAACGATTGAAATGATTTTCCGACATATTAACTCTTTTTAGCAATTCTATCACTTTTTCTTTACGCTGATTGTCGTTTTTCAGTATGCCATGTACCTGCAAGGGTTCCATAATAGCTCGTCCTATAGTTATTCTTGGATTCAGCGACGAATATGGGTCCTGAAAAATAATTTGCAGATTTTTCCTTGTTTTTCGCATTTCTTTTAATGAAAGATTAGCGATATCAATTCCTTTAAAAATTACATTTCCGGCCGTAGGTTCTATCAAACGGAGAATTGTTCTGCCAAGCGTTGTTTTACCGCAACCCGATTCGCCCACAAGCCCAAGTGTTTCGCCGGGATATACATTAAAACTAACATCGTCAACAGCCTTAACCTGCTGTTTTATTTTGCCGAAAAAGCCTTTATTAACAGGGAAATACGTTTTTAAATTTTCAACTTTCATTATTGGTTCTATTGAATAGAGCCTCTTATGATTTGATATCCGCTCATCTTTTGTAACAGTAAGAGCGTTTGTTAATTCATTTATTGAAAGATCTTTATTGGAAATATTTCCTTCGCTATCTTCTTCCATAAAATCACTAACAACCGGAAGTTTTTTCAATCGTTTATCCATAACAGGTCTGCACGAAAGTAAGCCCTTAGTATATGGATGCCGTGGATTTGAGAAAATATCTTTCACCGTACCGCTTTCAACAATTTTACCTTTATACATAACAAGCACTCTGTCGGCAATTTCGGCAATCACACCCAGATCATGAGTAATAAATATTATGCTCATGCTATGTGTTTGTTTGAGATTATGCATTAAACCCAAAATAGTTTTTTGCACTGTAACATCAAGAGCAGTGGTTGGTTCATCGGCAATCAAAATTGACGGGTTACACGACATAGCCATAGCAATCATAACCCGTTGTTTTTGTCCGCCCGATAACTGATGTGGGTACGAATTAAATATATCTGAAGGTCTTGGTAATTGTACTTCTTTGAAAAGATTTAATGTTTTTTCTTTGGCTTCGGTTGACGATAATTTAAGATGTAGCATTAAGGCTTCTGTTAC
>JAAXXA010000760.1:0-802 GCA_013334735.1 Bacteroidota bacterium | reverse complement strand
AAGTCATAGGTTCCTGAAAAATCATTGCAATTTCTTTACCTCTTAACTTTCGCATCTCCTTTTCCTGCAACGACAGGAGTTCTATGCTTTTGCCATTATCAAAAATAATTTGTCCGTTGGATATTTTTCCGGGAGGAGAGGGAATTAACTTCATCACCGAAAGTGAAGTAATAGATTTTCCGGATCCTGATTCGCCAACAATACCAAGTGTTTCACCTTTATGTAAAACAAAACTTATATCGTTAACGGCTTTAGAGGTTTTACCTTCCGAACAAAATTCAACAATCAGGTTTTTAACTTCAAGCAAAGGGTTTGCAGACATAGTGAAGAATTGTTCGGGTATCAATTACTTGATAAACTTTAGCCTGATTAATTCATAAACTTTAAAATTTTCTCTAAAATTCTTGGAGATTCTGTCATTTCGAGTGTTAACGAGAAATCTTTTACGTAAGACCTATTAGATTTCTCCTATCGTCGAAATGACAACAGTATTGAGTTTAAAGAAATTTATGAATTATTCAGATTAGGCAATAATTTTTTTATTTTATTTCAACCAACAACTGTTTATTGGCAACGGTGTTACCGGCAACAACATAAATTTTAAATATTTTTCCATTTCTTGGGGCAAGAAGTATATTGTGCATTTTCATAGCTTCAAGCACCAACAACTTTTCACCTGTTTTTACTTTTTGTCCTTCTTTTACAAAAACTTTAATAATAGGTGAAAAGTTGTTGGTGCTTGAAGCTATGAAAATGCACAATATACTTCTTGCCCCAAGAAATGGAAAAATATTTAAAATTT
>JAAXXA010000183.1 GCA_013334735.1 Bacteroidota bacterium | reverse complement strand
GGAACCATAAGTCCCTATTGAGAGTATTCCGCCATCAGGGGTAGCTGCGCCTTTATCAAGTGTAAGTTTAAACTCCGGGCTCGCAGTTCCTATACCGACATTACTCCCGTCGTTAAATAATACACTATTTGCAATCCAGTTTGAACCATCGTATCGTAAGGTTTGTCCTGTGCTTCCTGTTTGTCCAAAAACACCTGTTGCGCCAGTTAATCCAGTTGGTCCCGTTGCACCAACGGCTCCTGTAGCGCCGGTTGCTCCAACTACAGCCTCTAAACCAAATGAAGTTGTTGCATAAGATACGTGTGTGGAACCCTCATATACAAAACTAACAGTCTTATCGCTTCCCGAGTTTTTCGCATATATTTTAACGATGATTCTATCAGTTGAATTCATCGCTACAGGACTTGTTTGTGTATAGTTTGTAATTATTTCAGCTACAGTTGTATTTGTAAAAGATGGACTTGTAACATTAAATATTTCTGTTTCAGTTCCACCGGTAGTTCTTTTAAATACTCTAAAAACGAAATTACCCGTATTAGTGCTAACATAACCATAAGTATGGAATTGCCATAATCCTATAGGGAAGCTGGATAAACCGGGAACTCCTGCCATGGTTGCATAAGCATCCACTAAATACTCCTCGTTAGAGTTAGTACATGCTATTGTCTCTATATCTTCCGTGTTAGCGTTTGGAATTCGCTTGAAGCCTTCATATCCTGATATGTCTGATGACGCGTGATGAAACCAATAGAGCTGTCCTGATGTTTGTCCATCCGAACCCGTTGCTCCCGTTGCGCCTGTTGCACCTGCAACACCTGTTGCTCCTGTTGGTCCAGCTGCACCATCTGCCCAACTTAATACTCCAGAACCATTTGTAGTTAATTGATAACCACTCGTGCCATCAGCAGCAGGTAAGGTATAAGTAGTACTGCCGGCAACAGCAACAGGCGCTATTCCTACATAACCTGACGAAGAGCCAGACAATCTTAAAGTTCCTTTTACATCTAATGCTGAACCGGGTGTAGTTGTTCCGATGCCAACATTGCCAGAACTATTGATAGCAATATCCGGATTTGCGCCATAACCTGGACCAGATGTTCTCCCCAACAAAAGGAGGCCCGAATTATCTATTTCTACGCCATATTGTTGTCCTGTTCCGTTTGAAGGTTGGGCAATAAAAGTAACCTCTCCATCAACACTGGCTTTATTCCTTATTCCACCAATAACATCTAGCTTTGCGCCAGGACTTATTGTTCCGATACCAACTTTGCCAGCACTTGTAAATACTATAGTACTATCTTTAGTAGAATTTTTATCATTTGAAATTCTAAATAGCTCAGTTGTTAATCCATTGCCTTCGGCATTTAGCAGAGAAACCGGCGCAGCAGTTCCAATGCCCACGTTGCCTCCACTTATATAAGAATCAGCCGATGAAACATATATATATCCTCCAGAGCCTGTCCCAACAGTGGCTGTTTGTATCTTGCCATCACTTGACATGGCAATACTACTCCATATCCTGCTGACATCACTTGTCTTTTGTGTCCATGTAGCCCCGTAATCTGTTGAACCATATATGTAACCTCCGCTACCTCCGATAACAGCAGTTTGTATTTTTCCATCACCAGACATGGCTACATTACTCCATTGACCAGAAACGCCTTTTTGCGACCATGTAACACCATAATCAGTGGAAACATATATGTAGCTGTTATAGGAAACGGCAGTTTGTATTTTTCCATCGCTAGACATAGCTACACCACGCCAATTTTGCCAACTATTGTTTATTAATGTCCAGGTAAATCCATAATCGGTTGAACCATACATTTCCTGTGCACCGGCAACAGCAGTTTGTATCTTTCCATCACTTGACATGGCAACACTTTGCCAATATCTTGTTGCATCACTGGTCCTTTGTGTCCATGTAGTCCCGTAATCAATAGAACCATAAATATAACCGCCACTACCACCAACTGTGGTTTGTATTCTGCCATCACTCGACATAGCAACACTCAAACAATAAGCGGAGGTATTTCTTTGTGTCCAATTAGCTCCATAATCAGTAGAAACGTAACATGAACCATTATGATTACCAACAACTTGAATTTTACCGTCACTTGACATTGCCGCACCGTCCCATACCCCAAAAGGAACTGTCTTTTTTGTCCAAGAAACACCGTAATCATTAGAACCATAAACATAATCATTATAAGAACCTGCTATTTGAATTTTGCCATCGCTGGACATAGCTATGCTGTACCAACCGCTGGCATTATATAACCTTTGCGACCATGTATTTGCATAATTACTAAGTCCCCAATGATTTTCTTTTACACCAACTTTGCCAAAATAAGCACCACCTTCTAAACCAGAGAGAAGAATATTATCTGTTGATAAATAGCCGGCTTTTAGAGTAGAAGAAGGATTTCCTGCTATTGTTACTTTTTGTCCCGGATTCGTTGTACCTATACCAACATTACCTAATGAATCAATGATCATTCTTTTGGTGTTATTGGTGCGAAAGCCAAGTGAAGCATTGTTTGTAGTGCCCAGAAAGTTCGTTCCCGAATTTGTTCCTGTGTTACCAATTGTTTGCCAAGCGTTTCCTGATCCTGTAGCAAGTTTCACCCATTGGTCAGGAGTAGCAGTAGTATCCCAATAATAAAATCCTGCTGAAGTAATATTGCCCGCAGGCAAAGAATCAAAAACCAATAGACTGTTTACAGGGTTTTGTATAGTTGTAACATCTGTTGTACTTAATAATTTCACCCTAGGTATACGCATTCCCTGATTTGTAGAGCTTACATCAAGCATTGCTGAATTATCGGCAGCAGCACCGGTAGCGTTGATAGCTGCCCCTCCGTTCTGAGCGAGCAAGTAGAAAGTTGAAAGTGAAAAGCAGAAAGTAAAAAAAAGGCACAAGGCATTCGCCATAGGCGAAGGGACAAGGGATAAGGGATAAGTTTTTTTTGTTTTCATAGTTATTAAGTTTATATTTTTATAATTTAGTATATTGTATAGATAAATGATATTTTTTATAATATAACTAACAAAGATAATAAGTTGTTAATCAAATAACAAATATTTTTTAATAAAAAAGGAAAAGAGCATCATGAATGAGGATAATTACATAATGAATGCGAAATAATAATTTAAGTTAGTCTATAAATTTATTGAATTAAATAGCCCATAAAATATGTTGATGTTTCATCCCCTTTTACAGTACAAGCAGCATCATTAAAGGTTGATTCCCATAACTCTACATAATCACCGGCTGCCATATTAATAATACTTGTAATAGAAATTTGGCGATAATCTATGCTTGCCGACTCGTTTAACGATTCACTAGCATATCTAGAACCATTCAAATAAATATGCGCCCATATATAGCCTCCACTGAAATCATGTATTCTGGCCACCCCGTGAAAGAAATAAATCCCAGCTACAGGAGCAACAAAGCGACTATCTGCTGTAGAATAATAATTTCCAACATTAAACTTTGTTCCTGCCAGTAAAATTTTCTGTGCAGCTTCACTAGTACTAACATCAGCTTGATCGGCTGTAGCATAAGCATAGAAAGACGGTTGATTAGGTTTTGTAATTCTGCCACTTGCATCTACTACCATATTTATATTATTTCCACCTGTTCCAATAAACAAATCATCTTCTGAACGAATAACCATATCATTATCAACTGCTCCTGACAAAAGGGTATTACCTGCATCAATTCCAAAATAACCTCTTACTGTACCATTCTCTTTAAGCGCTATGCCATTAGTGCCAGACCTATCTAAAGTAAGTCTGCAACCTGCTGAAATTGCTGTTGTTCCTATGCCAACACTTCCTGAATTATAATAAATATCGCTTCCTGATTGTCCCCACAAAGTACCGGAGTATGTAACACCACCGCTATTAAGTATGCGCCACTGACTAGTTTCAGCATCATAATATTTTAAACCATCCGGACTTAAAGAAGCATCATATACAATAGCTCCTCCAAAAGCATCACTACCGGAACCAATAATGATAGATCCATTAACATCCAATTTTGAGCGAGGATTTGTTGTTCCGATGCCGACGTTGCCATCTGCTAATAGCGTTAATTCAGATGCGCCATTGTTTGTTTGCAGTCGCAATGGAACATTTTGGGCGGCTCTTAAAAATGCTTCGCTTCCAGAAGACCAATTAAGGTAAAACCTGTCATCAGCAGCATCACTCCCCTCGGAATTTCCCAGTGTAAGACTATTCAGACGTGCAGTGCCAACGACATTTAATTTATATGAACCGGGTTCCGTTGTCCCTATGCCAACTTTGCCAGTGCTTAGCGCAAAATGAGCAGAGCCATCATCCAATGCAATTCTGGATGTAACAGTAGAACTGTTATTAAATTCTATATAATCCGGAGTTCCTTCATTGTAGTTAATTCCCCATGTAGTTTGGCCAAGGTAGTCGCCTGAAGGTGAAAAAATCTTACCGTCAGGAGCGCCGGTTGCAGCAGGAACTATACCCGTAGGAAATATTCCATAACCGGTTGATTTAATATTACCGCTGACATCCAGTTTTTGTGTTGGTACTGTTATTCCGATACCAACGTTTCCGGCATTACTGTTATAAATATTGCTTCCGTTAGTTGTCCATTGAGTGGATGTATTTGTAATTGTACCTGTACCCAAAACTTTCCAAGAAGTACCATCATAATATTGATATGTTTTTGAAGGTGTATCATAAAATAATTCACCTGCAACATTTACTGTAGCTCCAACAAATCTTGCACTACCAGCTACATCCAGCTTCGTTACAGGAGACGTTATCCCAATACCGATGTAACCGTTTTGTTTTATTACCATTCTCTCATTGGCTATAGTTCCTGATATATTTCCTGTGCCTACATTGAATCTTAAATCACCGTAAGAAAAAATATTCATTAAGTTGGTGCCTTCATAAAACATTCCGCCATCACCAGAGCTAGAGCTACTAATATACAATTTACTTGAGTAGCTATTTGTCAATCCTTCAAATCTTGTAACCAAATTGCCTGTCGGATGCTTAACATGCAGAAGGTATGCCGGCACTGTTGTTCCTATCCCTACGCTTCCATTGTCAATAGTCAATGCTTGATTAGTTCCATAAGTACCTAAGAATAATTTACCTGTAGTACCCCCTTGACGAATGATTGCTCCTGTAGTATTTACACCATCCGATGTATAACCAAACATTAATGAACCTGCATCATTTGCAGCTCTTTGTATAAATGATAAATAATGTAAACCTGAAGTAACTCCTTCATCAGATATAATATGTAATTTGCCTGCAGGACTTGTTGTTCCTATGCCGACATTGCCATTTGATAAAATAGACATGCGGGTTGTGGGACCGGTTCCTGTTTCAAATATTAATGACCCTGAACTCGTCCAACTGCCAATGTGGAAATCATCTCCATATTGATAAACAGCGCTTGCAACTGACCCATCGGAAGATCTGCGAAAATATGATTTACCTTCTATTCCTGTTGAACCGGAAGCTATTGTTCCGTTTACATCCAATTTATAAGATGGGTTCTCGGTACCAATGCCAACTCTGCCATCCCA
Source organism: Bacteroidota bacterium (assembly GCA_013334735.1). Lineage (GTDB taxonomy): Bacteria > Bacteroidota > Bacteroidia > Bacteroidales > CG2-30-32-10 > JAAXXA01. The sequence goes on along the minus strand of JAAXXA010000183.1, from coordinate 799 downwards.
AAAAATTACATCGGCATTTCTATTAATTTGAAACGGTGAATTAATATAGCTACCATCATCATTTCTTGGCTTAATTGTAAATCCTGTTGATCCATTACCATCCCATTCAGAAGCAATTTGCCAGATGCCGTTATTCGCATTAATTCCTGTTTTTTTATTTTGTAATCTCATCTGAGGATTATCATCTACAATATGCAACTTTATTATAGGTGTATTTGTTCCAATTCCTACTTTACCTATTGAATCAATTATCATTCTTTCTGTATTATTTGTTTTGAATCTGACAGATACATTGTCAGTTGTACCAAGGAAATTAGTTCCAGAATTTGTTCCTGAATTACCTGTTAACTGCCAGTTAGAGCCTGTAGCAAGTTTTACCCATTGATCCGGAGTGGCAGTTGTATCCCAGTAATAATATCCTGTTGTCGTAATATCTCCTGCAGGCAAGGAATCATATACCAATAAACTGTTTACAGGATTTTGTATGGTTGTTACATCGGTTGTACTTAATAATTTTACCCTCGGAATCCTTATTCCCTGATTAGTTGCGCTTATATCAAGCATTGCCGAATTATCTGCGGCAGCGCCGGTAGAGTTGATAGCTGCGCCTTGTGAAAAGGAGTTGAAAGTGAATAGTGAAAAATGAAAAGTAAAAAAAAGGCATAAAGCATAAGACACAAGGGATAAGTGGCACTTGCTTCCTGCGATTAAAGATATGTTTTTTGTTTCCATGGTTATTGTGTTATTGGTTATTGGTTATTGAGTTATTGGTTATTGAGTTATTGAGTTATTGAGTTAT
>JAAXXA010000759.1 GCA_013334735.1 Bacteroidota bacterium | reverse complement strand
ACACTTAAAGAACTTAATCAACGGTATATTCCAAATTTTTCGCCACCCGATAAAGATGGTTACATTACTTTAACAACTCATAATGCAAATGCTTTGGGAATAAATCAGTCGAAGTTAAAAAAAATAAATAACAAATCACGCACATATACTGCAACAATAAAAGATGATTTTCCCGCGTATTCTTATCCTACAGAATTAGAGCTTGTATTAAAAAAAGATGCTCAGGTAATGTTTGTAAAAAATGATAGTTCTCACGATAAACTTTATTATAATGGAAAAATCGGAAAAATAACAAAAATAGGAGAAGAAATAATTTATGTAAAATGCCCGACTGATGATTCAGAAATACCGGTAAGACCTGTTGAATGGGAAAATGTTAAATATTCGCTTGATCCCGTAACAAAAGAAATTAAAGAAAATGTGGTTGGAAGTTTTACTCAATACCCGTTAAAATTAGCATGGGCAATCACAATTCACAAAAGCCAGGGATTAACTTTTGAGAAAGCTATTATTGATGCTAACGCATCGTTTGCGCACGGGCAGGTGTATGTTGCTTTAAGCCGATGCAAAAGTTTTGAAGGCTTGGTATTGAGTTCGCCTATTACCATGAACAGTATTAAAACAGATAATACTATTGCTGATTTTAGCAGCGATATTAACAACAATCCTCCGGGAGAGCAAGAACTCCATGAATCGAAAATTAAATTTCAGCAATCACTTTTACATGAATTATTTGATTTTAAAAAGGTTCAAAACAGTTATAACTTTTTCAAAAAAATCTTAAACGATAACAACAAGATCATAGATACTGCAATTATCAACGAATTTAACAATATTGAGACTACCGCGATAAATGAAATTTATACAATTGCAGATAAATTCAAACATCAGTTAGAACAATTATCCATACAAAATCATTTACCAGAAGAAAATCAAGAAATACAAGAACGAGTAAAGAAAGCTTCGATATACTTTTCCGAAAAAATTGATACTATTCTTTACATTTTCACAAAAAATATTAATATTGAAACAGATAATAAAGCTGTAAAAAAGGTAATTAACGAAGCCCTTGAGTTTTTACAAAAAGAAATATTTATTAAGCTTTCGTGCATAAAATCGTGCATTAACGGTTTTAAAACCATTTCATATTTAAGAACAAAATCAAATGCTGAAATAGACTTTAAAGTTTCTTTGAAATCATTACCTGAAAATAAAGTAACATATTATAAAGATATTCCGCATATAGAACTTTACAAAGAACTGAAGAAATGGCGTGATGAACTCGCGACAGAAAATGATGTGGCTGAATATATGGTTTTGCCTCGAAAAGCTATGCTTGAATTGCTAACAAATTTGCCTACTACACTTCCCCAATTAGAATGTATTAAAGGAATAGGTAAAAAAAAGGTAAAACAATTCGGAGAAGATATTATATCAATTATTTATAAATACTGCGTACATTATAATATTGACAAACCTCAGATTGAAATAAAAGTGAAACCTAAAAAAGATAAAAACAAATTACCAGATTCTAAAAAGCTTAGCTTAGAGTTGTTCAAAGCAGGAAAAACAATAGAAGAGATTGCATCAGAAAGAAATTTCGCAACATCAACCATAGAAGGACATTTAGCGCATTATGTAAGTACAGGAGAATTGGATGTTTCTTCTTTTGTATCAAAAGAAAAAATGGAAATTATTTCAGAATTTTTTACCAATAATAAAACAACTTCATTAGGAGCCGCTAAAGCATTTTTTAAAGATAAGGCAACATATTCTGAATTAATTTTTGTTATGAAATATTTGGGAAATCAGGAGGATTAAATCAATTACGAATTACGAATTATCAATTACGAATTTAACAGATTACCTATTTTTACCGATTACCATTTTTACCGAATACCGATTACCGATTACCGAATACCGATTACCAATTTTATTATTTCTTATTTACTATTTTTTCA
>JAAXXA010000758.1 GCA_013334735.1 Bacteroidota bacterium | reverse complement strand
GTGGAGGCATAGCCTCCACCGCTCCAAACTCCCTACTCTCTGCAAATAAAATTGTCATTCTGAACGAAGTGAAGAATCTCAATTTTAAAAATTATTTAGAAAAATGTTTAATATTTTTAAACAAAAATTATAATAATTTGAACCTGATCGAAAAAATAAAAAACTACATTCTGCTCTTTTACAGGAGCACTTTTAACAGTTATTCTTCGGTGTATTTTTCCGATAATAAATTGTTTGCTTGTATTCTGGTTGGTGTTACTTTTATTAATCCTAATGCAGGATTGAGCGGCATAATTGCAGTTGTTGTTAGTAATTTCCTTGCATACACTATGGGGTATAACGAATTTACAATAAGCAGAGGTTATTATGGTTTTAATAGTTTGCTTGTAGGCTTGGGGCTTGGCATTACATTCACTCCATGCGCAGCATTTTTTGTTTTGCTTATTTTTTCCGCGATGCTTACTTTTTTCATTACAATTGCAATGGAGGGGATTATAGGGAAATATGGATTGCCTTTTTTGAGTGTTCCATTTTTATTGGCGATATGGCTGATTTTTTTAGCAACGAGGCACTACACATCTCTTGTAATTAGCCAGAGCGGGGTGTATGTACTTAACGAAATTTATTCAACTGGAGGGATGGCTCTTTTAAATGATTATCACAAATTGAACAGCCTTAATATTCCTGAATCCCTTAACATATATTTAAAATCGATGGGGGCAATTTTTTTCCAGTATAGCATATTTGCCGGAATGCTTATAGCTCTTGGTTTATTGATTTATTCAAGAATATCGTTCACACTTTCTTTTATTGGTTTTTATACTGCATATTATTTCTACCGTTTTATTGGAGGCGATATTAATGAACTAAGTTATAATTATATTGGTTTTAATTTTATCCTTACAGCCATAGCCCTTGGCGGGTTTTTTATTGTCCCTTCAAAATCTTCTTATTTTTGGGTAATTATTCTTACACCTCTTATTGCGCTTGTTACAAGCGGTTCAACAATGGTGTTATGGAAATTACAACTTTCAATTTATTCCTTGCCGTTTAATGTTATTGTTCTGCTTTTCCTTTATATCCTTAAATTCAGAGTGCGACCTACATTACGAGTAGAAGAAGTTGCATTTCAACAATACTCTCCCGAACGAAATTTGTATTCGCAGCAGAGCAGTAAAAAACGATTCAGAAATACTTTTTATTTTCCTGTTTCATTACCCTTTTGGGGCGAATGGTCGGTTTGGCAAGGGCATGATGGAAAAGAAACTCACAAAGGTGAATGGAAACATGCCTGGGATTTTGTTATAAAAGATTTTGAAAATAAGAATTACCAAGGTTTTGGGGTACAAAAAAAAGAATTTTATTGCTTTGAAAAACCTGTGCTTGCCCCTGCAGATGGAGAAGTAGAACTTGTGGTTAATAATATTGACGATAATGAAATCAGCGATGTTAATGTTAATGAAAATTGGGGAAATACTATCATTATAAAACATGCGCCATTTCTATATTCCAAGATAAGCCACATTAAAAAAGATTCTATAAAATATAAGAAAGGTGATAATGTAAAAAGAGGTGAAATAATTGCATATTGCGGTAACTCCGGACGTTCGCCCGAGCCGCATATTCATTTTCAGCTTCAGGCTAATCAGTTTATTGATGCTAAAACTATTGATTTTCCTATAAGTTATTATATTCTTCGCAACGAAAATGCTTATGAATTCAAGCAATTTGAAAAACCAAAAGAAAATGATAAAATTTCGAATATCGAAAAAAATATTTTGATGAGCGAAGCCTATAAATTTATTCCGGGGAGGAAGTTCAAATTTGCTGTAAACGACTCGGATAATGAAGAAGAAGAAATAGTGGAATGGGAAGTGGAAGTAGATTATTACAACAATTCATACATTTATTGTAAGAATACAAAATCAAAAGCTTACTTCGCCAATGATGGAAACATACATTATT
>JAAXXA010000182.1 GCA_013334735.1 Bacteroidota bacterium | reverse complement strand
TTGCCCCCAATGCGAAGCGTTATCTGGAATTGCCTTGATCTGAGAGAAAATTATAAAGATATTACAATATTATATGGAGCGCGTACAGCAGAAGACTTAGTTTATAAAAATGAACTGGCTGAATGGCGCAAACGCTCTGATGTTACTTTAATTACTACCGTTGATCCTGGTGGTGAAACACCAGAATGGAAAGGTGAAATAGGCTTCGTTCCTGTAATACTGGACAAATTACAATTAAACAGTAAAGATACTATTGCAATTGTTTGCGGCCCTCCCGTAATGATCAACCGTACTTTCCCGGTTCTGAACAAACTTGGATTCCGCGATGAAAATATTTTTACAACTCTCGAAAATAGGATGAAATGCGGTTTTGGTAAATGTGGCAGATGTAATATCGGAAAAGTTTTTGTTTGTAAGGACGGTCCTGTTTTTACCCTTTCACAACTCAGAGAATTGCCAAACGAATTTTAATAAATTGCATCTTTGCCATAACACTGCATTGTTCTGTTTACAATGATTTAATACCAATCTTTTTTCTAACAGATACAATCAATTTAGAAAAAATAGATTGGTATATGCCGATTTGCTTTGTGTTTATTCTTTGCGAAATAATATTACAGAAAGCTAATCGGTATAAAGCTAATAATTATTGTAAAATATTTCTCTGTGTTCATCGTGCCGAACTCTGTGAAAATTCTCCGCGAACTCTGTGTTATAATAAGTGATTTCTGCCCGTAATAAGTAAGGTATCTTAGAATCAACATTTGAAAATTTATAGTAGATAAAAAATTTGTATATTTGAGCAATCAATATGCAACTACTATGTTATCAATTACCGCGCTTATAATATCCATTATCCTCAACCTGATTACGGTGATTCTTGGGTTTAAGATATTTTTTATTTCAAGAAATCATAGTTCGTGGATTTGCATTACTTTTTCTTTTCTTCTTATTTCTGCCAAAAGATTATTTGATTTATTTTTTTATCTGTCAAATGGAACTGAAGCTGAAAATTACAAAGTATTTTACATTATAGATATAGCAGTACCTCTATTTATTATTATCGGTTTATATAATTTACGGAAAATTTTAAAACGAATTAAAAAATCTGAAACAGATCTTAACGAGTCCGAAAACCGCTTTAAAACAATATTTAATAATAGCAGCGATGAAATTTTTTTAGCCGATTTTGATGGCGATTTTATTGAAGTAAACCGCGAAGCCTGCGAAAAGTTAGGCTATTCAAGAGAAGAAATGCTTAAAATGAATTTTCGCGATATTAAAACGCCAAAATATATTAATATGGTAAAACCTAATATTGATATTATACGCGAAAATGGTAAGCATATATACGAAACAGAACATTTTTCAAAGAAAGATAACAAAACAATATTTCTTGAAATGAGCAGTAGTATTGTAAGCTATAAAGATAAAAAAGCCATTTTGACAATTTCGCGCGATATTACGGAACGCAGACAAATTGAAAGAAAAGTACTGAGCGCAATTATTGAAACGGAAGAGAGAGAACGAAAACGCTTTGCAAAAGAAATGCACGATGGAGTAGGTCCAATATTATCAACCCTTAAGCTTTATGTTAATGAACTTTCCTCCGATGAAATCACTTCCGAAGAAAAAATAAAATACGGAGAGTATTCAAACGAATTAATTGATGATGCTATTTCTAATATCCGTACTATTTCCAACAACTTAATGCCTACACTTATCACTAATTACGGTCTGGTAAAAGCGGTAGATTCTTTTTGCAAAAAAATAAATGAAACAGGGAAAATTCATATCAATTTTATTGCAGAGAATTATCAAAACAGGCAGGAAGAGGGGCTTGAGCTGATTTTTTTCCGTGTAATTGAAGAGCTTTTAAACAATACAATCAAACATGCAAATGCCAAAATTGTTGAAATTTTATTGAAAATAGAAAATAAAAAACTGATGTTGACCTATTATGATAATGGTATCGGCTTGGATATCGATGATATTTTTAATAATTCAAAAGCTGGTATGGGCTTGAAAAATATTATAAGCAGAGTAAAATCAATCAACGCAAACTACTATTTCCCTAAGGATAAAGAAAGCGGATTTAAGTTCTTCGTGGAAACCGAATTATAAAATGTTCTTATTTTTTTTAGGTTTAATATTTTCACCTGTTCCCTCGAGGCTCTGCCTCAAGGTTATTCATTTTTTGTCCTTTTGATAAAATGTTTTGAATCTCCCCAAATATCATATTCAATTTTTTCGCCCGCCATTTTAACTCTGTTTTCCAAACAGTCAATACATTCATCAGAATCTTCGTCAATACATGGTTTATTTTCGTACAGAAGATAACTGCCTCTGTATTTTCCTGGTGTAAGGTTTGGCATTAGTACATTAGCTCCGGCTTTAAGCCCTTGCTCTCTTCCCATTGGAACAATTGATTGAAGTGCCGTTGTTGATGCTATGTTGATATATGGCATCATAATTCTTAATACCGCTATCATCCTCAACGATAAGTTAAATCGTTCGTTAAGTTGCAATAAGGTATCTTTATATTTATATAATGGAGTATCTTTATGTTCAAGATAAGGTCCCATGCCTACCATATCAATATCTATTTTTTTCATAAATAATAGATCGTCAGCAAGGTTTTCTATAGTTTGAAATGGTAAACCTATCATCACACCTGTACCGGTTTGATATCCAGCTTTTCTGATATTTTCAAGACATTGCAAACGTATATTGTAATTGTGTATTTTGTTGTCGGGATGAATTTTTTTGTAAAGATCTTCGCTAGACGTTTCTATCCGCAGCAAATAGCGTTGCGCTCCCAAATCAAACCATTTTTTATATGTCTCAAATGATTGTTCTCCTAAAGAAAGAGTGATACGAAAATCAGGACTGGTGATTTTTTTTATTTTAGTTATAAGTTTTGTTATTCTTAATACAAAATCATCGTTATTTACTTCCCCTGATTGTAGAACAATTTCTTTTAAATGTTTTTCTTGGGCAAAATTAACTAATTGTAAAACTTCGTCATCCGAAAGAGAATATCTGTTAATATTAGTATTCCCTGACCTTATACCACAATAAAAACAATTCTTTTTGCAAATATTTGAAAGTTCGATAAGTCCACGCAAAAAAACTTTGTTCCCAATAGAATTTAATTTTATGGAATATGCTTTTTTTATTAAAAGATCATTATCCTCTTTATTTTTTAGCGATAGCAGTCGAATAATTTCTTCCTTCGAAAGCGCCGTTTTGCTTAATATATCTTTAATAGTATCCATTCAGATTTGGCAAATATTAAATATTTCTTATTTTTTTGTAAATTTAATAAACTGTTTTGAATTGGTGCTATTATATTGTTTTTTTTGTAAGATCATGATTTATTTATACCGATTGAAGTAAAGTTAATGATAGTCGCTTGTTGAATATATTTTTTAAAACATTTGCATAATACAATTTTTTTTACTTCCTTTGCAAACTTTATAACGAATTTAAATTTTATAACAATGTCAAGAATTTGTGAAATAACCGGAAAGAAAGTTATAGTTGGGAATAAAGTTTCTCATGCAAATAAAAAATCATTAAGAAAATTTTATCCAAATCTGCAGGAAAAGAAATTTTTTATTCCCGAAGAAAATCGTTGGATTACATTGAAGGTATCTACTTCTGCTATCAGAACAATTAACAAAAATGGTATTTCTCAAGTGGTTAAAAAAGCAATAGAAAAAGGCTTTCTTAAAAAATAATTTTTTTTCATACATTTGTTTTTGCTGTTACTATCATTTGGTAACAGCTTTTTTTTTATAAAAAAAATAAAATTTAAACTGAATTAGTTTAAAAGAAATATATTTGTATTTATTTCGTTTGTAAGATTTATTATATGTTTTGTGCAATTAATTCAAAATTATAAATTATTGTATTTTATTAATATTCCCTCCAAAGAAAATTATTGCCATTGTCCTGAATTAAAATATTCGGTTACAATGCTACATATTATAGCTAAGCGTTTTTTATTTTATTCTTCAATATATGTTTTATTTTTTGTAATGCTTTTTTATACAACAGAATCAAAAAGTCAGGATAATTTAAACCAAAAAAAATTAATTCAATTTTCTGGAATTGTTGTTAATAGCGACAGTATTGAACCGGCTCCTTTTGTAAATATTATTATTAAAAACACTAATAAAGGAACTATTTCTGATCATAATGGTTTCTTTTCTTTTGTTGCGAAAGAGGGCGATATTATTGTGTTTTCAGGTATGGGTTACAAATCCACTTCTTTTATGATACCAAATAACCTTACTCAACAAAGATATACATGGATACAACCACTTTCAGTTGATACGGTTTATCTTTCTGAAACTGTTATTTACCCTTGGCAAACTTTCGAACAATTTAAAAAAGCATTCGTGGAACTTCAGGTACCTAATGATGATGAGCAAAGAGCGGAAAAAAATCTGAATCTTGCCGAAATGAGAGAAAAAGCGCAAAATATACCAATGGACGGCTCTATGAATTTTAGAAATTATATTGATAATCAGGTCTATAGAAATTATTATAAAGGACAGGCTATGCCTAATAATTTATTAAATCCCATTGCATGGGCAAAATTTATTAAAGCTATAAAAGAAGGAAAGTTTAAAAAGAAATAATACAAATTTTTAAAATTGAATACATTTTATTAACGGAGTTAAATTGCACATTTTTTCAAACAAATATTAATTAATCAATAAATATTTATTGCAAGTTTTACCGATTACCGATTACCAATTTTACCGAATACCGAATACCATTTTTACCGATTACCGAATTAAGTGTATAAGGATATTTTTTATGAAACTAAAATATATATATATATCATTTATCATTCAGGTTATTGCTGTTTCTGCTTTTGCCCAAAATCCTGCTATTATTTTTGGAAAAATTACAGATTTTAAAAACAACCCTATCGAACTTGTAACTGTTTCATTGCAGGGACAAACTCAGCGTACAGTTTCTGACAAGCACGGCTATTTTGAATTTCAGGTACCTTCAAATAAAAATATTTGTGTGTTTTTGAGTTTTATTGGTTACAAGACCGATACACTTTTTTTGAATCTGAATTCCGGTGAAAAAAAAGAAATTAATTGCTTGCTTTACTCGTCTTATACCACTTTACCAAATGTTGATATTATTGAAAATAGAAATGTAACTAACAATTTTACTAAAATAGATGTTCGCACTGCTAATGTAATACCTTCTGCATCGGGTGGGATAGAAGCGCTCATTAAAACAATGCCGGGTGTTTCTTCTAATAATGAATTAAGCTCTCAATATTCGGTAAGAGGAGGAAATTTTGATGAAAATCTGGTTTATGTTAATGATATTGAAATTTATCGCCCCTTCCTTGTTAGATCGGGGCAACAGGAAGGACTTAGTTTTATTAATTCCGATCTTGTATCCGGTATAAATTTTTCAGCTGGAGGATTTGATGCAAAATATGGCGATAAAATGTCGTCAGTTCTTGATATTCAATATAAAAAACCTATAGAGTTTGCTGGTTCTGTTTCGGGTAGTTTATTAGGATATTCGGCGCATTTAGAAGGTGTTTCTAACAATTCCAGATTTACTTACCTTATTGGCGCCAGGCAAAAATCTAATCAATACCTGCTTAAAAGTTTGGAAACCAAGGGAGATTATAAACCTTCTTTTACCGATGTTCAGACTGATTTGGTTTATTTGGTAAACGAAAAGTTTAATATCGAATTTCTTGGAAATTATGCAAGTAATGTTTATAAAGTAATTCCTCAAACCAGACAAACTGATTTTGGAACTTTAAATGATGCATTGCGCTTGACTATTTACTTTGATGGACAAGAAGTTGACAAGTTTCAAACATATTTTGGAGCTTTTTCGGGTAATTTTAAACCAAAAAAGAATGTTAATCTTAAATTTATAGCATCTTCATTCCAAACAAATGAAAGCGAAACTTTTGATATTCAGGGGCAATATTGGCTTGATCAGTTGGAAACTAACTTTGGTGGTGATCAGTTTGGCAATGTCGCTTTTAACATGGGTGTTGGCACTTTTCTTAATCATGCGCGAAATTATTTGGATGCAACAGTTTTTAATGCCGAACATAAGGGGACTGTTATTAATGAGAAACTTATTCAGTACTGGGGTGTTCGTTACCAAAGAGAATTGATTAATGATCGTCTTAATGAATGGCAAATGATTGATTCTGCCGATTATTCTTTACCTCATTCTGCTGATTCTGTTGGATATATCAATCCCTCTGCTCAAATATATTATCCTTTACAAATGAATGATGTTGTTAAAGCAAATATTTCTTTAGCTTCAAACAGGTATTCAGGTTATTATGAACAAAAATGGCTGTTCGACAGGGACAGCTCAATCTTTTCACTTACTACCGGAGTTAGAGCAAATTATT
>JAAXXA010000757.1 GCA_013334735.1 Bacteroidota bacterium | reverse complement strand
TTATTAAAATAAGTATTTTCTTCAAAATTAATATTAATGAGAGAAATAGCAATATTTCATTTTATTCTTTTTGTTATCTTCGCCAAAACTAAAATATTTTTATATGTTACGCACACACACTTGCGGAGAACTCACAATCGAAAATAAATGTACCAAAGTTACACTTTGCGGATGGATACAACGCTCCAGAGATTTGGGAGGAATGACATTTATTGATCTTCGCGACAGATATGGTATAACCCAGCTTGCATTTAACATGGAAGTGAATGCCCAATTATGCGAAAAAGCCAGACAACTGGGAAGAGAATATGTAATAAAAGTTACAGGTTCTGTTATCGAAAGAAGTAATAAAAACCTTAAAATGTCCACAGGTGAAATAGAAATACTTGTTGACGAAATTGAAGTGCTAAATGAATCTAAAACCCCTCCTTTCACAATAGAAGATAATACAGATGGAGGCGAGGAACTTCGCATGAAATATCGCTACCTTGATTTACGCAGGAATATTTTAAAAAAGAATCTTGAATTACGTCATAAAATGTCAATAGAAACAAGGAAATACCTTAATTCTTTGGATTTTATTGACATCGAAACCCCTGTATTAATAAAATCTACTCCCGAAGGTGCTCGCGATTTTGTTGTTCCTTCTCGAATTAATGCCGGTGAATTTTATGCTTTACCTCAATCGCCTCAAACATTTAAACAGCTTTTAATGATTGCAGGCTACGATAGGTATTACCAGATAGTTCGATGCTTTCGCGATGAAGATTTGCGGGCCGACCGTCAACCTGAATTTACTCAAATAGATTGTGAAATGGCTTTTGTTACACAGGAAGATATACTTACAACTTTTGAAGGGCTTGCAAAATATTTATTTAAAAATGTTAAAGGTCTCGAAATTCACGACTTCCCGAGAATAAGTTATTCCGATGCAATGAAATATTATGGCAGCGACAAACCGGATATAAGGTTTGATATGAAATTTGTTGAATTAAACAATATTGTTAAAGGCAAAAATTTTAAAGTATTCGATGATGCAGAATTGGTTGTAGGAATTTGTGCAAAAGGTTGTGGAGAATACTCACGCAAGCAATTGGATGAACTTACCGAATTTGTAAAACGCCCTCAGGTTGGAGCTACGGGATTGGTTTATTTAAGATACAATAACGACGGCACTTTAAAATCGTCTGTTGATAAATTTTATGACGAAGATCTATTAAAAAAATGGGCAGAAGCTTTTGATGCAAAACCCGGCGATCTTATACTTATTCTTGCAGGAGCTGCTGAAAAAACTCAAATAGCTTTAAGTTGTTTACGTTTGGAAATGGGTAACAGACTTGGTTTGCGAAGCCCTAATAAATATGCTCCTTTATGGGTTGTTGATTTTCCATTGCTGGAATGGGACGAAGAAACAAAGCGTTTTTATGCAAAGCACCACCCTTTTACTTCACCTAAACCGGAAGATATCCCTTTGCTTGATACTAATCCCTCTGAAGTTAGAGCTAATGCCTACGACATGGTTATTAACGGGGTAGAAATTGGAGGAGGATCCATTCGTATTCACGATAAAATGCTTCAGAAAAAAATGTTAAATACACTTGGTTTTTCAGACGAAGAAGCGCAAATACAATTCGGGTTTTTGATGAATGCTTTTGAATACGGCGCTCCGCCTCACGGAGGTGTTGCTTTTGGTTTTGACCGCTGGTGCGCTGTTTTTGGAGGTTCTGATTCAATAAGAGATTATATCGCTTTTCCAAAAAATAATGCAGCGCGCGATATAATGATTGATTCACCTGCTAAAATTTCTTCACTACAATTAGATGAATTAAATATAATTGTAAAAGATATTGTAAATAAAAAATAGCTCAAATTTCATGTAAAGCTTTTCTTCGGTTATACTAAAAACGGGATAAATTGTCGCATTTTATGAATACAAAAAGGTATAGAGGTATAAGGAAAAACTGTATC
>JAAXXA010000756.1 GCA_013334735.1 Bacteroidota bacterium | reverse complement strand
CTGGAAATCAAACCAATTATTAAAGAAAAAATATTGATACAATAAACGTTTTACGGGAAGGGCTGACTTTTTACAATGCGTGTTTCTCGCATTCCGCTCGCCAAAAGATATTAAACTAAACATATTTACGATCGGCATTAAAGCTTATTTTTTATAAAGCTTTAGCCAATTTTATTCAGAAATTCTGATAGATTTTCTTCAGGTTGGAGATTTAATTTTTTTCGTAAGCGATACCTATTCATCTCGACGCTTTTAGTAGAAATATTCATTAAAACACCTATATCCTTTGAAGACAAGTTAATGCGAAGCAATGAAGAAATACGTCTTTCGTTTTCAGAAAGATCAGGAAATTTTTCATCTAACTTCATAAAGAAGGACCGGTAGATATTGTTTATATGGGCTTGAAATTCTTCTTTATCTTTTTCGAGGCTTATATAATAACTGACTTCTGACGACACCTGATTAATTAACTGGACATTATCGTTATTGTTAAGTTTTTTGCTTACTTCATTTATTTGATTTTTAATATTTTCAAGAATCTCATTCTTTTGTGTAATAAATAATGCAAAAGTCATTAATTCGTTGTTTTTATATTCCAGTTCCTTATGTAATTGAATGCTATTAAGTTTTTCATTTTTAAGTTCAGCTTCAGCCAGCAACTTTTGGTTTTCAAATAATTGATTATTCAATTTCATCCGTTTTTTAAAGTTAAAAAAGATGAGAATACTTAACAGAGAAATAATAAATACCAATGCAATCAGTCCATTACGCCTGTATCTTTCAATTTTCTTACCTTGCTCCAATAAAGTAATTTTAGTTTTTTGATTGCCTATTTCTTTTTCTTTTTTTTCAGTTTCATATTTTACTTCCATTTCAGCAATTTTCTTCTGACTTTCTTTGTTTATAATTGAATCATTAGTTTTAGAGTAAAGCATATAGTATTTTAAAGCTTCTTTAATATTTCCAAGACTATCATGAATCGTAGATAAATTAAAATATGCCGTTTGTTTTAAGTCTAATGCTCCTAGTTTTTTAGCTAAAGCCAGAGCTTTATATCCATACTCCAAAGCTTGAGGGTAATTTTTTAAAATCAGGCATAAATCAGATATATTGGCATAACAGCCAGAAATTCTCATCTCATTATTGAGTTCTTTGTTTATTTTTAAAGATTTTTTATAATATTCTAAAGCTTCTGTATAATTGGCTTGTTCTGATAATATTATTCCAATGTTGTTGTAATTAGTAGATTCTCCAAATTTGTTATTAGTAAGTTCACTCATTTTTAATGATTTTCTAAAATACTCAAGTGCATTGGACAAACTACCTTGAGATTCATAAATATTACCTATGTTGTTATAACAGCATGCCATACAATTTTTATCATCCAATTTTTCGCATATCTCCAATGATTTTAAATAATATTTTAATGCTTGTGAATAATTTCTCTGAGTGCTGTGAATCATTCCGATATTTATATAACAACTTGAAATTCCTTTTGTTAACCTTAGAAATTCATATATTTTCAAAGCTTTTTGGTAGCTTTCGAAAGCTTTTTGATAACTATCCAGATTATAATAAACAGAGCCAATATTGTTGTAACATATCGCAATACCTTTTATAAAGCCAATTTTTTCGGATAAAATTAATCCCTTCTGAGCGTATAGGATTGCAATTTTGGTATCATTGTATTTGTATTCATTACACAAATGAGCAAAAGCGTAAACCATATTGGTGTCGTACTTACCGGATTTAATTATAGTAATAAGGCTGTCTATTTTATTTTGACCGAAAGAAAAAAGGTTTATTGTGCAATAAAAAAGAATTATATAACACAAGCGGATGTTTTTAGTAGTCATTTTTCGATTTTTAAGAAAAAGTAATATATACCCTGAAAATTTCAAGTTACAAGCTGCAAGCTGAGAGCTGCAAGCTGCAAGTTACAAGCTGCAAGTTACAAGCTGCAAGCTGC
>JAAXXA010000755.1 GCA_013334735.1 Bacteroidota bacterium | reverse complement strand
TGCTTCGTGGAAACTGAAGTGGGTAAACACCGCCACCAAAAGCAAGCAGCCAGGCTTCGTCATCGCGATAGCGATAATGCCGAGAAATTTTCAATTTGAACGAACTTCAAAATAAAATAAATTTTATAAACTAATTTAACATACAAATGCTTTTTTTGAAGTATTTTTGAAACAATAATATAATTAAAATCTTAAAAAATATGGATGCGAAAACACAAGTATTGGAAATAATGAAAAAAGAAGGAACACCTTTAAATGCAGGAAAAATTGTTGAATTAACAAATCTAGACCGTAAAGTAGTTGATAAAGCTATGGCTGACTTAAAGGAGGAGGGATTAATTATTTCTCCAAAGAGATGTTATTGGCAAGCAAAGTAAAATTTAAAAAAATACTATTAGCAAATTAAGCGAAATGTTTAAATTTTATTCCTGTCCCATTAAAATGCTTTACTCACCAAACATTTGTAATTAATTATAAATGTTTAAAAACGGACTTGTAGAAAGCCAAAAGTTATGGGTAATTTTATATGAACATTAAATTTGAAATATATTTTCTTCTTGATGATTTTAAAAGACTTGACGATTTCGCTTTATTGATGTGCCAAGACTGCAATTATGGTAATGTAAACGATTGGTTTGGGGCATTTAGGGGAGGACTCTATGGATTCTATTCACGTCTTGATGGTGTAAGAACTCATTACTATAATATTCATGCATGGTTGCCCATGCAACGTTCTCCTTATGAAGTTGAATATCATTTGACTTCAATATTTTTCAATATGGACTCTGCTGTGGAATGTTTGGTGTTTTCTTTAAATGCACTTGGTAATGCAATTAATTCAAATTTGTTTCGCGACATTTCAAATGAAAAGGAATTAAAGCAAATAAAACCAAATGACATGATTGGAGATACTTCCAATAAAAATTCACGACTTCCTTTAATTGGTTACAAAGATTATTTTAATAATGCTCTTACTTATTGGCAAGAGAATAGTAAATTGCTTTCGGTTATTACAGACCATCATGATGTGTCAAAACATCGAGAATCAATTTTTATTGGCGGTATGACACGACAAGATGTCCCTAAAGATTTTTTTGAATCACTTGGGGTAACAGATAAATTTACGCAAGCAATGTTTCATCCAATGGCTGAAATAATCTTACAAGATGACCCCAAAAGACACAGACTAAATGAAAGTAAACACATATCAAAAAGCAATTTACTCCTTGAAAACCTTGCATGTGATTTTTGTAACTTTATTAATAAAACTGGAGAAATAATATATAAAGATGCGACAAACAACATAAAATTTTAACACATTACTTTAATTAAAAATAATATTTACTAATCAAGTATATAATGGAAAATTATTTTGTAGAATTATTAAAAGCAGGAAGTCTATTTTTAAAGGTTGGTATTATTTTGATAGCTTATTGGCTTGCAAATGAGTTCTCATTAAAAAGCAAAAAACCTTCTTGGAAAATATATTTGCATACTTTTTTTGTTGTGATAGGTCTTGCAATTATTTCCGCATATTCACTTGGAACTTATACAGACACAAGTGATTATGACCCAATGTTTGGTGGAGGGAATACTGTTGTTGAATATGAACCATCAACTCAACAACAAATTCAAAAAGCTTTATTTGTTTTTATAGTTTTAATTGTACCTTCGATTATTGGTGTTCATAAAGGGATAAATGACAGAACTGAATCAAATGATAATACTAAATAAAACTACCCATAACCGCAAGCTCATTTAATGCGGAGTTCAGTGGGTTTGTAAAGTTCATCAAAATAATATATTTTTGTATCACGTGAGACAGAGCAGTGCTTTCTAAATCCGCACTAAATAAGCTTGCGGTCGTTAGTGATCACTATAAAACAAGACATAGACTGATTAATTATGGTATATAATTGACCCAATATGAACAGAGAAGAACTAATCAAGAAATCCAGTGAGCAACTTATT
>JAAXXA010000754.1 GCA_013334735.1 Bacteroidota bacterium | reverse complement strand
GTTCAGGAGGTTTAGGTGGTGGCGGCGCAGGCGTACAAGGGGGAACTGGTACCAATGGTACGGCAAACACGGGTGGCGGTGGCGGTGGCGCCGATGGAGCAAGTGTTCCGGCGGGTGGAGCAGGTGGCTCAGGCATCGTAATTATTCGCTATTCGAATTAAAGAGCAGTTAAGCTATTGATTAGTTTCAGAAATAAATCCTATTTTTCTGTTTTTACTTTAAATTCGAGGAATAGCCCTCTATTGTAATGATCGTTACCGAAATAATTTGTGTCGCTTGAAATTTCAGCAGAATAAAGAAATCCTGATTGTGGTAATTTTTTTACAGTTATAGTTTTTTTGTTCTTTTTTTGCTGCAAGTCTAAAAGATAGTTTGTTCGTTTATCAAGATCAATGGCATATTCCGATACAATTTTGTATTGTTTAAAACTTATTACGACAAGCGAAGATATTATTGCAACAACAGATATTATATATAAAATCGAAATAAGTTTTTTGCTCACGATAAATTTATATCCTATCAAAAACGACCACACCGCTGAAAAAACTGCTATAGTTAGCACCACCTGCGACAACGATCTGTCAGGACCTATTTCTGATAAAATATAACATGCAGGAAATAATAAAATGTAAATAAGAATAATCAAAAAAATTAAGGATAAAATGAAATATTTAAAATAATTTGTTTTGAAAAGCTCGATAGTTTTATTGTTATATGGTCTGCTTCTACTGATAAAACCAAAGTACATAAAAGGAAAACTAAAAAGAATAATCCATGGAATTTGCATTGGAACTTTAAATATAACAAGTTTCGTCAGGGATTTTAAAGTTATAAACAATGAACTTATCAGCGATTGTTCAGGAAGCCATGTCGCCCTGATTGAATTTCCCGGTGCATTAATGGAAATAATAAATGATACAGTTAAGAAAATTATACTGATAATAATTTTAAATGATGAACTTTCTTTTAGTTTTCTTACTAATGCATTGTTTCTAAAAGTAAAAAAACAAACTAAAAGACTTATCAGAAAAATTATATAAAAGAACGCATAAGTTTCACTAGCGCCACCGGCATAAATAAAGCATATAGCCAGAATAAAATACTGTAAATAATTGTTTTTTTTGTTAAAAATTATGCTTAATCCCAAAATAAACATAATCAAGCTAAGCATAAACATAGCTGTTGATTGTATCCAAAACCATATTTCGCCTTTACTATAAGAGATTAAGAAAACAAATGCAGCGAATAAAAAAATATAATTTGCAAGAACCTCTCTTGTAAATGATATACCTAAAAAACCAAAAATATTTTTTATTAAATGATAAACGGAATATATAAATAAAACAATTATGGAAAATGAATATAGAAAAAGCGCAAAGCTGTTTTCGCTATAATGATAAATAACATCCCAAAGTAAATATGATGTCCATCGCCCGCCCCAATTGAAATATCCCTCAAGCATTCCACCCCATATTCCAAAAAGATGTTCATCGTGAATATGATAATAATCGTCAACAGCAAAACGATTGTAATAACTCAGTATAAAAAACAAAATCACAAATACTAAGTTTGCTGTAGTGAGCAGAATGCTTTTTATATTTTCTTTAAAAAAGTTTTTCAAAATATATTATTTATTTGTTTTTTTAAAAAATTACCACATAGACACAATAGAAACATAGAATACCACATAGTTGTCAAAAATAATTTTTCAAATTTATATAAAAATATTTTCTTATTCCTTGAAAATCATTAATTTTGTTTAAGATAATTGTAACTATTCTGTTAGTAGCAAAATAAAACGCCACAGATTCACAGATTAAATTATGAGAAACTTCAGCAGAATAATTAAAATTGTTATTGCTTTTTTTATGATTGCTGCATGTAATAAAGATGACCTCATACCTCCTCCTACAGCTTCTTATAATCCTACTCCTTACGTTATTAATATTCCAAAATATTTAATAAATTCGGGAAATATTTT
>JAAXXA010000753.1 GCA_013334735.1 Bacteroidota bacterium | reverse complement strand
GAAATCTTTGGACATATTTAAGGATTTGAATTACAAAAAAGGAATAGCCGACTGCTATAATAACATTGGTACTATTTATAAAAGTCAAAGCAACTTTTCTAAAGCCTTGGAATATTATAGGAAATCCTTGGAAATAAATAAACTTACAGGCGATAAAAATGGTGAATCAATTAATTATAATAATATTGGAATAATATACTCAGAACAAGGCAATCGTCCTGAAGAAGCATTGGAATATTTTAAGAAATCATTAAAAATATCAGAAGAACTTAATGATGAACAGGGAATGTCAGTTAATTATACCAATATTTCCTGCCTGAATAAGGATATGAAAAATTACAGGCAAGCATTGGAATATGGATACAAAGCTCTCTCAATTACAAAAAAACTCGGAACTTTGGATACTAAACAACTTGTATATCTTGATTTATCTGATATTCACGACAGCCTTGGTAATATTAAAGATGCTTTCAAATATTATAAGCTTTATTCTGAAACCAAAGATTCAATATTAAACAAGGAAAGTCATAATAAGATTGCTGAAATGGAAGTAAAATATGAAACAGAAAAAAAAGAAAAAGAAATAGAAATTCAGGCATTAAAAATTTCGGAACAGAATCTTAAACTTGATAGCAACAGGATGTGGACTGCTATTTTTGTTATTTGTTTTCTGCTGATAATTGCATTTGGTTTGATCACGTTTTCTAATTATAGAATAAAACAACAAGAAAGATTAAAAACCGAAATGCTCCGGCAACAAAAGTTGAGAACAAATGCCATTATTACAACTCAGGAAGAAGAACGAAAACGCATAGCTCAGGATTTACATGATAGTTTAGGGCATAAGTTAACAGCTGTAAAAATTAACTTTGAAAAAATTAAAGGAAATACAGTAGAAAATATGCCCGAAATGAAAACTATATTTGAACAAACATCAAATATTCTGGATGAAACTCATAAGGAATTACGCTCTATATCACACCAAATGATGCCAAAAGCCTTGCAGGAAAAAGAACTGGCTTATGCAATTTCTGAACTAGTTGAACAAACTTTAGCAAATTCGGATATTAAATATAAATTGACGAACAATATTCCAAACGATATATCGGAAAATATCGGAATTGGCTTGTATCGGGTATTGCAGGAGCTTTTAAATAATACACTAAAACATGCTAAGGCTTCGGTAATAGCCGTGCAAATTTTTAAAAATAAAGATGTTTTGATTATGATTGTTGAAGATGATGGAATTGGTATTAAGAAAAATGATACTAAAGAATGGGGTATAGGGTTAAAGAATATTGCCGGACGCGTTAATGCCTTAAATGGAATTTTTCTAATTGAAACAGGACCTGTTAAAGGCACAGTAGCAACAGTTAGAATCCCAATTATAATACAAAAAACTTGATTAAATTGTAAATTTTTAATTGCCACGACTCTTAGGTCGTGGTTAATAAAAGAGATAGAAGATACGGCTTTAGCCCAAAATAGTAATATAGGGTATCTCTAAAAACTCCGTTCAGGTTGTCATATCGAACGTAGTGAGATATCTAAAGCATTGATTATCTAACAGATTTCTCCCTATGGTCGAAATGACAAAAGGGGGAAATTGAGTTTTTCGAGATGCCCTATATAGATTCTTATTGGATTAATATATATTATCCTAAAACAAACATTATGTCCGAAATTCAAATAAATATAATGATAGTAGATGACCATCAGTTGGTTGTTGAGGGATTAAAATCTTTATTGAGCAACATTGATAATATGAAAATTGTTGCTGAAGCAAATAACGGCAAGGAATCCGTTGAAATTTTAAGCAAAAAACATGTTGATATTGTATTGATGGATGTTGAAATGCCTGTTATGAACGGGTGGGATGCTACAAAAATAATCACTTCTCATTATCCAAATACTAAAGTAATTGCACTAACAACATTTAGTGAAAAAGCTATAATAAAAAAAATGCTGAATGCCGGAGCAT
>JAAXXA010000752.1 GCA_013334735.1 Bacteroidota bacterium | reverse complement strand
CATATAATCCTTTTTTATCTTCTTTCAAACACCATACTGTATTATCTGGTATGCTATTTATATTTTCGTAATTTTCATTAAAATTTATTTTTTTATACTCCCCTGTTGGTGTTTTCACAAACTCGTCAAGCCCTGAATCATAAGTTCCAACCCAACCATTACCGTCTTTATCAGAAATTACAGCACGAATATTATTACTTGAAATACTATTTTTGTCATTTATATTATTTTTAAATAAAATAAATTTTTCTGTTTTTTTATTAAAAAGATTCAATCCATCTGAAGTTCCAATCCATATATTTCCATTTATATCCTCATGGAAAGTCCAAACGATATTATTATTTAAACTGTTTGTATTTTTTTCAACATGTTGATAATGGACAAATTTGTATGAATTTCTATCAATTTTGTTAACACCTTTTTCAGTGGCAATCCAAACAATTCCTGATTTATCCTCATAAATAGAGGAAACACTGTTATTAGTAAGACTATTTTCGTCGTTTGGATTATTAATAAATTTTGTAAACTTATTGGTTTTAATATCGAATAAATTAAAACCGGCATCTTTAGTTCCGATCCAAATCAAACCTTTACTGTCGCAATAAACAGCGCTAATATTATTACTACAAAGACTATTAGGATTTTTAAGACTCCTCTGAAATCTATAAATAATTCCGGTTTTGATGTCAATTCTATTAATTCCGTTTTTTGTTCCAACCCACAGAAATCCCTCCCTATCCTGACAAATAGTTAAAACGGTATCATTACTCAAGCTATTAATATTTGTAGGATTATAGAAATATCTTGTAAATTTTTTATTTAACAAATTATATTTGTTGAGACCTTTTTCTGTAGCAATCCATAAATTACTCAGGTTGTCCTCGTAAATACAAAAAATTTTATTATTGCTTAAAGAGTTATCGTTTAATGTATCATTGAAAAATTTAATAAAAGTACCGGATTGCTTATTTAGAATATTTAACCCGTTTTGAGTACCAATCCAAAGATGTCCTTTTGAATCTTCGAGAACTGATAAAACCGAGTCGTTGCTAAGGCTTGATTTTACTCTTATATTATGAGTAAACTTTGTGAAAAGCTGATTTTCTGTTTGCAATTTATTTAAGCCGTCATCGGTGCCAATCCAGATATTACCATCTTTATCTTCACAAAGCGCGCGAACTGTTTGATCGCTTAACTGATCATCATTTTCGAGATAATTTGCTTTATAAACAGTAAATTTATACCCGTCAAATTTATTAAGACCATCCCAGGTACCAAACCACATAAATCCTGTTTTGTCCTGAAGCATGCAATAAACAGAGTTTACAGAAAGACCTTTTTCGATTTTAATATTTTCGGAAGTTATTTTATCAAAACGGAAATTATAGTTCTGAGCCTTAATGAAAAAAGGTATGAACAGAAATAAAAAAAAACAGATATAAAAAGAGAAAAATAATTTTAAAATTGGGTATTTCATAGATAATTATCTGAAGTAATGCAAATTTCCAGTTTGTATTTTTAAATGTATGACAGGATATATTATTTCATTTTACATTTTTGGGCTAAAGCCCGCATCGTTTTTATTATCACTGCCCACGACCTGAACTTCGGCTCCGCTCAGCTACCAAAGGTCGTGGCAATTCATAATGTGGAAATTTATCCTATTCACTTTATAAAACCTTATTATTTTTTCGAGAACCATCTTTTAAGAAAAAAAACTTTTGTTGTTTTATTTGGATTTTGAGATTTTTTAAGAGATCTTTTCATGCGTTTTCTGGTATCCTTTGATTGATGTTTTTGATGATTGCTAATAGCTTTTTGATATAAAACCAAGACTTCGGCATCTTTTTTTTCTTTTCGCGCCTGAATTTTATTTTGCTTCTTTTCAGAGCTTTTGGAAAATACGCATGAAGATAAAGGTAGTAAACAAACAACTAATATTATCAAAATATTTTTAGGCTTCATAGGTGTTTTTATGGCTGAT
>JAAXXA010000751.1 GCA_013334735.1 Bacteroidota bacterium | reverse complement strand
AATACTTCCTATTATAAAAATCTCAAAAAAATGAAAAAGAAAAAAATACTGATTATTGAAGACGATATCACTTTAAGAGAAAACCTGACAGATTTTCTCAATGAGGAAGGATATGATGTAAGAGCGGCAACCGATGGATTAACAGGTTTGAAATTAACCATTAAACAATTACCTGACTTAATACTTTGCGATATAATGATGCAAGGAATGAATGGCATTGAATTTTTTAAAACAATTCAACAAATAAATGCAACATCGGCGATACCTCTTATTTTTATTACTGCAAAAAGTGAAAAAAAAGATATTCGAGCCGGTATGCATCTTGGAGCTGATGATTATATTACAAAGCCTTTCGATCTTAATGAATTACATTTAGCGATAAAAACAAGACTCGCAAAACAGGAACGCTTTCAAAAAGCTTTTGATGAAAAATTTTATGCATTGATTGACAATCCGCTTTTGGGCGTTTTTATATACAGCGAGAATAAATTTGAATATGTAAATGATACTTTCGCAAAAATGTTTGATCTAACAATTTATGATTTCGAGAAAATGAATTTTTCTGATATTATTGTTGACAAATCAGGCGAATATGTATTAGAAAAAATTAGAAAATGTTTAAACGGCTCACAAGAATGTATTCAGGAAAAATTTGAAGCTTTTAAAAAAGATCAAAAAAAAATGTTTATTGAAATATATGCAAATTTAATTAATTTTAAAGGATCCCCTGCACTTGTTGGAAATGCTGTTGATATAAGCAAAAAAGAAAAAAATATTAATGTATTTAAAATTGCAGACAATTCCGATAATCTAACGAAACGTGAAATTGAAATACTGAAACAAGTTTGCATGGGACTGTCAACTGAAGAAATAGCAGCTACTAATTATATTAGCATTCGCACTGTTGGAGCCCACCGCGCCAAACTACTCAAAAAAACAGAAAGTAAAAATTCTACTGAACTTATTTTATATGCTCTACGAAAAAAAATTATTTCTATAGATTAAATAGTGCCTGTCCGTAATGTCGTAATTGCGAACTCTTCCGTCGTTAGGATAAACTCCGTAAAGCAATCTCTTCATTGAGAGTCAAGAGATTGCTTCATCGCACCTCACTTCAACAAGCTCAATGGAACGCCTCGCAATGACGTTTTGTATTGATATTACAGACATCCTCTAAATAGTTTTTGTAAAAATTACCAACAATTTTTTGCCACATTAACAATTTTAAAACCCTTCTTTTACAAGCACTTTTAAAGCGTAGGAATTATCCTACAATAAATCAAGCTCTTTTCCTACTGTATTTTTATACTTTATCTTACACCCAACCCCTTTAAAAGATATTACTTTTACCGTGCTAAACTAACGTGATTATTTTACATGTTGTAAATACAAAACAAAATATCAGGCAAGCAGCATAGTAACCCGCTTTGTTTAATGTTATCAGGTAATGGAAAACAAAGATTATATGCAAAACCATTAAAAATTAACCATTAAAAATTAAATATTATGAAAAAAACTATTCTTATTTTAGCAGCTATCTTAATGATGGCAGGTTACACAAACCAAATTTTTGCTCAATCAACAGTAACAGGAACTACAGCCGGAGCAAAAATTATTGTACCCCTAACATTATCTCAGACTTCAGTTTTGCACATGGGTACCATGTCAGTACTTGCTTCAACACCCGGCACATGTATTCTTTCAACAACTAATACGCGTACTACTACAGGCGGAGTTCAACTTTCAACTATGGCTCCTCTTTCTACCAACGCGGCATACCATGTTATTGGAGAACCATTGTACGATTATGCAATTGTATTACCGGCAACTGTTATTGTAATCGCCGGTGGTGGGCAAACAATGTCTATTAACACACTTAAAGCAAGACCCGTTTCAAAAGCTGTTGACGGTCTTATAGGTTCTCTTAGCGGTACAGGAACAGACGACTTTTCTGTTGGTGGTACATTACATGTATCAGCAGCACAA
>JAAXXA010000181.1:6035-6487 GCA_013334735.1 Bacteroidota bacterium | reverse complement strand
ATTTTTTGAAATTTTAATTTAATTACCACTAAGTCACCTTTCATCTATGCAAAACACAAAGGTACACAAAGTTTTAAAAACAAAATACTGTTATTAATGAACTTTGCAAAGCTATATCATGCGATTCACTTAGCCAGAGTTTGTCGAGCTTGTTGAAGTAGTAAATTAACTCTCTTTCGGAAGGGTCTTAGTATTTTCATTAAATAATGCGAATCAAGGGTTGAAATTAAATATTCTAAGAGTCATATTATCAGTCTCCACAAGTGTAGTCGCTTTTAAAGTCACCCTGAGCGTAGTCGAAGGGTGATTTAGTAGCCATGGTTCGCACTTCGACTATGCTCAGTGTGACTGCTCACCATGACTGTGTTTTTGATTTTTTTATTGTAAAAAAATTACTCAACCCTTGATTCGCATAAATAAATATGTTTTATTACAAACAGACCATCCATATG
>JAAXXA010000181.1:1536-6025 GCA_013334735.1 Bacteroidota bacterium | reverse complement strand
GGGATTTTATACTCCGTTAGGAGTATACTGTTTATAATAAAACATATATCAAAGTTTTGTCAGCTCCGTCAGGAGCGTACTGTAAATTTAAACTGACTTTTAATGTTTTGTCAGCTCTTCATATTTAGCAGAAGAAAGAAGCTCGTTAATTTCTTCAGGATTGCTGATTTTAATTTTTACTATCCAGCCATCTCCATAAGGATCTTTGTTAATTAATTCAGGATTTGATTCCAAAGCTGCGTTAAATTCGAGAACTTCGCCGGTTACAGGCATAAACATATCGGAAACTGTTTTTACGGCTTCAATTGTTCCAAAAGTATCTTCTTTTGTAATGGTTTCGCCAACGGTTTCTACTTCGATAAATACTATATCACCAAGTTCGCTCTGTGCAAAATCAGTTACGCCTACATAGCCTTCATTACCTTCTACTCTTAACCATTCGTGATCTTTTGTGTACTTTAAATTTTCAATTACTTTCATTTTCTTAAAATTTTAGTGATTTATAAAATATTAAATATGTGCTATCAAACAAGCTTTATAAAAATTACTTTTTTTCAATTTCTTTTAAAGGTAATTCAAATTTGTTTTTATTCGAAAATTCTTTTTGTTTTTTAATAAAAGATTCAATAATCTGATTGAGTTTGTCGTCTATCTTTTTTGAAATATCAATAATTTTATTATCGTCTTCCTGAGTATAAAGCGAGTCCGGAGTTTTTGCAATTTTTATCATTTCAATGTATTCTTTTTGTATAACGCCTTTATAAGTAGATAAAACTTTTAAAGCAGCATCTTTTAATTCGGTCCCTCCTTCAAATTCTTTAATTTTTTCAGTAGCTTCGGTTGATTCTTTCACCTGATCAACAAGGCTATTCAATGCTGTGTCAAGTTTTTCGGGCATATTTTTATTTATTGCATCAATAAGAATTGATTCTTTTTCAAAAACTTTTGTTTGTTGTTCAACAAGCTCATCGTTATATTTTACAGCATCATCAGAGTATGGTCCGCATGAAATAAGTCCTGCAACAATAAACAATGAGATAAAAAAGATTATTTTTTTCATGATAAATAATATTAAAAACTAATAATTATACTTCACGTGGGATAAAATGTCGCATTAATATATATAAATTTGCAGTCAACAATCAACAGTCAGCAAAGATTGCCGATTGCTGACTGTTGATTGCCGACTTAAATTACACCTTTCTTTTCACTTCCACTTCCTCAAAACCCTCAATAATGTCGCCTGTTTTAATATCATTAAAGTTAACTATATTCAAACCGCATTCATAACCTGCAGCTACTTCTTTTGCATCATCTTTGAATCGTTTAAGAGAACCCAGTTCGCCAGTATGTACCACGATGCCGTCACGAATTATTCGGATTCGGGTATTTCTTGTAATTTTACCGTTAAGCACCATGCAACCTGCAACAGTACCTACTTTGGTAATATTATAAACTTCTCTGATCTCGATATTCGAAACAATTTTTTCTTCAATTTCGGGTGATAGCATACCTTCAATAGCAGATTTTAATTCATTTATCGCGTTATAAATAATTGAATATAATCGTATATCAATCTGTTCTTGTTCGGCAAGTTTACGTGCATTAACGGAAGGACGTACCTGGAATCCTATAATAATTGCATTCGAAGCAGATGCAAGTAGTACATCCGATTCTGTAATTTGTCCGACAGATTTATGAATTACATTAACCTGAACCTGAGCAGTTGATTGTTTAAGCAAGGCGTCAGTCAAGGCTTCTATTGATCCATCCACGTCGCCTTTAATTATGATGTTAAGTTCCTTGAAATCTCCAATAGCGATACGACGTCCTATTTCGTCAAGAGTAATATGTTTTTGTGTACGTAAACCTTGCTCCCTCTGAAGTTGTAAACGCTTGGTAGCAATATTTTTTACTTCATGTTCATCCGACATTACGTTAAATTTATCACCGGCTTGAGGAGCGCCATTTAATCCAAGTAACAAAACAGGTGTTGATGGTCCTGCTTCTTTCACAGGTACATTCCGTTCATTAAACATTGCTTTAACCCTTCCATAAGTGCATCCGGCTAAAACCATATCGCCTATTTTGAGAGTTCCGTTTTGAACTAAAACAGTTGAAACATATCCCTTTCCTTTATCAAGAGAAGATTCTATAACAGTTCCTGTAGCATTTTTTTTCGGGTTAGCTTTTAATTCGAGAAGTTCAGATTCTAATAATATTTTTTCGAGTAAAACATCTACATTAATTCCTTTTTTTGCAGAAATTTCTTGCGATTGAAATTTACCTCCCCAGTCTTCTACCAAGTAATTAAGATTAGCAAGCTGTTCTTTTATTTTTTCAGAATTAGCATTTGGCTTATCAATTTTATTAATTGCAAAAACAATAGGTACTGCGGCAGCTGAAGCATGATTAATTGCTTCAATAGTTTGAGGCATAACACTATCATCGGCAGCTACCACTATAATAACAAGGTCGGTAACTTGTGCTCCCCTCGCTCTCATAGCTGTAAAAGCTTCATGTCCGGGAGTATCTAAGAATGTAATTTTTTTTCCGTTTTCTAAAGTTACTTCATAAGCTCCGATATGTTGTGTAATACTCCCTGCTTCTCCTGCTATAACATTCGATTTACGAATATAATCGAGTAACGAGGTTTTACCATGATCAACATGCCCCATAACCGTAACAATAGGGTGCCGGGTAATAAGATTTTCCGGTTCATCAATTTCTTCTTTTATAGCTTCTTGTACGTCAACACTAACAAATTCGACTTTATAACCAAATTCATCAGCAATTATTGAAAGTGTTTCCGCATCCATACGTTGATTGATCGAAACAAAAAGCCCAAGGTTCATACATGTTGCTATAATCTGCGTTACCTGAACATTCATCATAGTTGCCAACTCGTTGGCGGTTACAAATTCAGTAACTTTTATAACCTTTTTGCCCTCCTCCATTTTTTCAATTTCATTCTGTACTTGTTGGCTGGCTACTTCACGTTTGAGTTTACGATATTTGGATGCGTTTGATTTGCCCGTACCACTAAGGCGAGCTAAAGTTTCTTTTATTTGTTTTTGAATTTCTTCTTCCGAAGCAACAGGTTTTATATATTCTTTTTTATGTTTTCCGACTATGAATTTTGGTTTATCACGCGGGGGTTCTGTACCTGAATTAACTTTAATATCTTTTTTTATTCTTTTTCTTTTTAGCTTTTTAGCGTTTAAATCGTCTGACGACGTGGCAATAGGTTTTTTATGTAACTCTTTAGCTGTCGGAAGTTCCATTTTCCCTAATATTGTAGGAGCTCCAAGTTTTATAACTTCAGTAGGACGGTAGTTTTCGGGTAAACTTTTTTCTTCATTTGCTCCTTCTTTTTTTAATATTAAAGGAATCTTCGTTTTTGGTTTTTCTTCGGTGTCTTCTTCGGGTTTGACTTCTTTTATTTCTTCTTTTATTATTCCGCTAATATTTTTCTTTTCTTTCTTCTTCTTCTTTGGAAATTTAATATTGCGTTCTTCTTCTTTTTCCTCTTTAGTTTTTTTAGCAGGTTTGGTTTTGACATTCATCGAATCCAAATCAATTTTCCCGATTATTTTTATTTTAGAATCAAATACAACTTCTTCTTTAACTACAGGTACTTCGGGTGTTTCATCTATCTTTACTACATCTTTGCTTGTATCCTTTTCTTCTTTTGTTCTTTTTTTTGATTCAGCTATTTCAGTTTTATTTATCTTTTCGGGTAATTCAATTATTTGTTTTTCTTCTTCTTCTGTTTTTAAAGCTTTTTTTGCAGATATTTTTATTTTTTGTGCCGGCTTTTTTTGTTCAAGCTTTCCTATAATTTTTAGTTCATTAATCTTGATATCACTTGTTTCTGTTTTGAAAATTTCTTTTTTCTCTGCTTCAATGGTTTTTGTTTCTTTTTTGGGAAGTTGTTCTACTGATTCTTTTTGCTCTTTTTCAATAGCTTTTTGCTCTTTTTCAATAGTTTTTTCTATTTCTTCTTGTTTAGAATACATTAAATCAAGTCGGCGCGATTCTTCTTTTACGCTTTTTTCCGATTGGAATTCCCTTAACAATAATTCATACATTTCCGGAGTTAGCTTGGTGTTCGGCTTTAATTCAATTTGATGACCTTTTTTTGAAAGAAAATCAACGATATGTTGCGACCCAATATTAAATTCCTTTGCTACCTTACTAAGTCGTAATAATTGAGGTAAATCTGCCATACTTAATTCTTATATTTAAAATTCAAATCTTTATAGAGAAATATTAAAAAAATTGTAACTATTCAGTCAATGGAACGTCCCTAACTATTAGCAGTCATCTGCGTTCAATTTATATTTTTATTCGAATTCTGATTTTAAAATTCTTACTACTTCTTTGATAGTTTCTTCTTCCAGATCCGTTCTTTGAACAAGTTCATCAATACCTAATTCCAGAACACTTTTAGCTGTGTCGCATCCAATGTTTTTAAATTCATCAATAA
>JAAXXA010000181.1:442-1526 GCA_013334735.1 Bacteroidota bacterium | reverse complement strand
GATGTATATAGAGACACGGAAGAAGATGTTGAAGACGTGGATTTGGTTGAATTTAGCGATGAAATAGATCAATGGATTATTGATGAATTTAAAAACATTGGATGCGATACAGCTAAAAGTGTTTTGGAATTCATCAATAATCCATTGATCTATTTCATCGCTAAATTCAACCAAATCCACGTCTTCAACATCTTCTTCCGTGTCTCTATATACATCTATTTCATAACCTGTAAGCTTACCGGCAAGTTTAATATTTAAACCGCCCTTACCAATTGCGCGTGATACTTCGTCGGGTTTAAGGTAAACATCTGCGCGTTTAGTATCTTCATGCAAAACTACCGAAGATATTTTAGCGGGGCTTAATGCCCTCTGTATATAAAGTGAAGAATTACTAGTGTAATTAATTACATCAATATTCTCGTTTTTTAATTCTCTAACAATACCATGTATTCTGGAACCTTTCATCCCAACACATGCTCCAACCGGGTCAATACGATCATCATAAGATTCAACGGCTACTTTTGCCCTTTCTCCCGGAACCCTCACAATATTTTTAATGGTAATTAATCCATCAAATACTTCAGGTACTTCAGCCTCAAATAGCCTTTCTAAAAATGAAGATGAAGTTCTTGAAAGCATAATTACCGGTGTATTATTTTTCATTTCCACTTTCAGCACTACAGCCCGCAAAGTATCACCTTTCCTGTAAAAATCAGAAGGTATCTGTTCCGATTTAGGTAACATCATTTCTATACCTTCATCATCTAGAATAAGTATTTCTTTTTTCCATATTTGGTAAACTTCTCCCGTAACTATTTCATTTATTTTTTCTTTATATTTTTTGTAAACATTATCTTTTTCCAAATCTAATATTTTGGATGCTAAATTTTGCCTGATTGATAGAATTTCTCTGCGTCCGAATTTTTCCATTTGAAATTCTTCCGATACATCTTCGCCTATTTCAAAGTCAGGTTCTATTTTAATAGCTTCGGAGTATGCAATTTGCTGGTTTTCGTCTTCTATAGCGCCGTCTTCAACAATTGTACGGTTGCGCCAAATTTCCAAATCTCCTTTATCTACATTT
>JAAXXA010000181.1:0-432 GCA_013334735.1 Bacteroidota bacterium | reverse complement strand
AATTGTCGGACGAACCGTATTTTTTGGCAAGCATGTTTCTAAAAACATCTTCTAAAATACGCATCATCGTTGCTCTGTCGATGTTTTTAAATTCTTTAAATTCAGAAAAAGATTCAACTAAATTAATATGTTCCATTTTATTTTGATGTTATATGTTTACTATGATCCTTGTATCTTTTACGTTTTCAAATGCTATAGAAACCGGCATTTTTGTAATTTCTTTTTTCTTTTTAATGTTTTTTGTAATAAAACTTTCTTCCAAAACAAAACCGTCGTTTAGAACTTCAGTTAAAATACCTTTTTTAACTGTACCGTCTTTCATGATAACTTTAATTTCTTTACCTGTATTTTTTTTGTACTGTCTTGGTAGTTGCAAAGGAAAATCAAGTCCTGATGAAGAAACTTCAATTTCGAAATCTTCAATATCACGAT
>JAAXXA010000750.1 GCA_013334735.1 Bacteroidota bacterium | reverse complement strand
ATTTTTTAGAATCAATATTCCGCTCAATAGGAATTCGATACAATGGAATATTAAGCTCTTTAGGGAAATAATCGTACATCCACATATCATGATTGCCAATAAAATAGTGAATACTTATGCCTGAATCGCTCAATTCGGCAAGCTTACCCAGCAACCTGACGTAACCTTTAGGTACAACGGTTTTATATTCAAACCAAAAATCGAAAATATCACCAAGCAGGTAAATTTCTTTAGCATCATTTTTAATAAAATCCAGCCATTTAATAAAAATCTTTTCACGTTCCAAACTTTGTTTGTAATCAGGAACGCCCAAATGGCAGTCGGATGCAAAATATATTTTATTTTTAATATTTTTCAAATTAGTAATGTGAATGTATTATTATGATACTTTGGTTATGAGTTATGAGTTTGGAGTACCTTGCCAACCGGGGACTGCAAACTTTTTACTTTATGAACTTTATAAATATAACAACTTACCTTATATCTCTCAATTTTTTAAATGGATCAAATTTTTCTAAAGCAAATGTAAAACGGATTGATTGTAAATAACTTATTTTATTTAATTTGTTAACATTTTTAATTTCTGACGACATTATAATTGGGAAAAAGATGTCAAATATATTATTTATAATCGAAAGTTGTATTCCCGCATCAAAAAACATCGGATAATTAGAATCATATATTGCCGATTTATCAGGGAAAGTAGCTATATCAGCAAAAAGTTTAACAGGAAATTTAAAAGGTAATGAAGTTTTAAAATTCATAGCAAATAGCCATTTCCATGTTTGACCTATTGGAGTATATACTTTAAAAGCGCCATCGTTTTCGCAAAATTGTTGAGAAAACAAATCATTTGTATTAGTCCGTCCAATATAATAGTTATCAAATAAATAATCTTTATATCCTGATTTTCCGCTCATATTAAAACGAAAATCTTCAGTGATAGGTTTATGTAAATATAAAAAATCGCCCCAAAAAGCTCTAATATCAAGACCTTTTCGTGGAGAATCGTACGAAATCCTATACGAAGTTTCAATAGAAGTTTTGAAAAATCTATCACTTTGTTCAGCAATTATATTAAAATTAAAAGGATTTATCTTTCTATTATTTGCAAAAGAATATTTTAACTCATTAACATAATAATTTGAATTGTCTTTATAAGTTGTATTTTCGTTATTAGAAGATGCATATCTTGCAATATCTTTGAAAACATTAACATTTCTTAATCGAAGATAAGAAATAATAGGGCTGCGATAATTAGTATTTTTAAATTTAATAAGTATTTCAGGAGCAAGTTTATTAAAATTTAAGTTAAATGGATCCTGAGAATAAGAATAACGGGAGTATGATGCGCCAATCCATATAAGTTGCAAATGCGTATTTTCAGGCAAAAGGGTTAAACCCACTCTTGAATATCCCGCTAAATCATTATTTGAAGTTCCATACAAAGGCAGAAATAAATATGAAAACTTTTTCTGAGGAATAGGATTATTATATGTTGCAAAACCAGCCATGAACCCGTTATTCAGGTTAAATCCAATCAAAGGAGTAAAAGATATTTGTGTTAACAATGGGTCGTCAACAGCCGGCAGCAAGTGTATCTTAAGGGGTTTAATTTTTTTAAAAAGCCCTTTGGTTCTGATAAAATTATTTTTTCTGTTGAATTCCGGACAATCGTTATCACTATTAATAAGAAGTTTGTCAAAATCGCCAAAACTAACGCGAATACTCTTTTTTCCGGGAAAACCATCAAACCATTTTTTTGAAAATACTGAATCATTATGGAGAGCAGAAACTTCAAAAGGCGCATTAATTTTTCCTTTATTTTTTATTTTAACTTCATACGTTTTAATATTCAAATTTGAAGAGTCGTTAATTGATTTTATATTACATATTTTGTAATCAATTTTTTTTGTCGTTTTAACCAAATCATCAAAAAACCAACATAAATCAATACCTGTAGAAGATTCCAAAACACTTTTCAAAT
>JAAXXA010000749.1 GCA_013334735.1 Bacteroidota bacterium | reverse complement strand
CTGGTCAACAGTTGCTGTAATTGATGGCATGGGAAACAGTAATACTATTACAAATTATACATATACAGACACACTATCCTTGCCTGATGGAAAGTTGTCGAAAGTAAAGTATTATCGTTTAAAACAGACTGATTTTGATGGAACATATACTTATTCTGAGATTGTTTATGCTAACTGTAGCAACGCTCCAATTGAAGTTATACAGACATATCCTAATCCGGCTGATGATATGATAAACTGCGATGTAATATCCAATATTAACTCTAAAATAAATATTAACATTGTGGACGCATTAGGACAGCAAATTATAGATAAAACATCAAATATATTAGTAGGAAAAAATCACTTCGTTATTGATGTTTCTAAATTAGCACCTGCTCCATATTATTTCAGTATTAAAACATTAGACGGACTTTACAAATATGGAAAACAAATTATAATCAGATAATGAAATTTGTATTGATGAAAAAAAGAGGCTGTTAAACAACAGCCTCTTTTTTTGTTAAAATTGGTAATTATTAAGAAACTGTTTTATATTGATAGTATATATTTAATAGCTCAATCTGAAAATTATGTAGATTGCACTTAACTTAAATTACATCACCGAAATGTCTGGACAGGTCGGCAAAACCATCGTAATTTAAAAATAGTCTCTGGACTATTTTCTTAACTTATGTTACACAAAATAAGATATATTAAAAATAGCTAGCTTCTCGATACAATTCCGTTTATCAAGTATTTCGTACTTGCGAAAAGTATCGAGATGGGCGGAATTACTCGAGGTCCGCAGTCTTATAGTTTATAAAAATGAAAAATATCAAGAAAATATTTCTTTTGCGTAACATCATTAAGTAATACAATTTGTATAAGACACCTCCGCTCCGCCATGGGGCATACGCGTCAAGTTAAAAATGTTTTTTAGTTTAAGCACCTTATCACACAAGAAATTTAGTTGGACTAAAGTCCTTTGGAATAGGGGCATTTGTTACCCATGACGTGAAGGTCGTTGTAATTCAAAAAACGTATATCGGATGAATTACCCCGACATTTATGTCGATGGTGTGAAAGTCTCATCTGACGTGGGCTTTAGCCCAAAACGCAAGTCCTTAGCTTGACACCAATGAACCATGGCGGAGGCGGAGCGAATTTGATTGTATCTTTTAGAAAAAAGATTGGTATCACAGTTCCGGTATAGCGTTCTATTCTGAATGATCAAAATAGCAATACAAGGCAAAGTTTTGTGAACAACTAACAGCGAGGAAGTTAAAATTTCAAAAAGCAGACAAATAAGTTTTCGAGATACTCAATATATTCTTACTTTTTTTCTTTCACGATAAAAATATAAGGTGGAAAATGGTCGCTATAACCACCGAGGTAAACCCCACCAGCATAAGTACGGAATGGATAACCGGCAAAAGCACCTTCTTTTTGTAAAAGGAAATTTTTATTAAATACTTTTGCTTTATAAAATTTATATGTTAATTTATCACTTCCAAGTAAGGTACCTGAAACAATAATCTGATCAAAAAGATTCCATTTATCTTTATATGCCAAGCTTCCAATTCCATCTTTTTTAAAAAGATTGTACATAGGATTATACAGATCTTTTGGCATTGTTTTACTAATTTCACTTTTTGCTTTCAAATGTTTTACGATGCTATTATTTACGGGATCATCATTCAAATCACCCATTATAATAATTTTAGCGTTTTCATCAATTTTTTGTATCGAATCAACAATTGATTTACAAAGATCAGCGGCAGCATTTCTCAATGGAGCGCTCTTTTTCTCACCGCCACTTCGTGAAGGCCAGTGATTAACAATCAGATATAAAGGTTCTCCGTCAAAAATTCCTGAAACCACGAGTTGATCACGGCTAGCAAACCCGGGATTGCCTGAAATTGATAATTTTACATGATTGCTGTTTAAAACTTTAAAATGTTCTTTTTGATAAATTAATGCAACATCAACACCACGTCTGTCAGGAGAA
>JAAXXA010000748.1 GCA_013334735.1 Bacteroidota bacterium | reverse complement strand
AAAAAAAGAATTAATTTTGTCGTATTAACGAAAAATATTATGATGAAAACCAAACTTGATATTGTTGAAAACTGGCTTCCTAGATATACGGGCAGTTCGCTTGATGAATTCGGAGAATATATTCTGCTTACTAATTACAATCGTTACGTAAGAATGTTTGCTGAAAAATATAATGTGGAAATTAAAGGTTTGGACAAAGCAATGCCTTCTGCCACAGCAAACAATATGACTATTGTCAATTTTGGTATGGGAAGCGCTAATGCTGCTACTATAATGGATCTGCTTAGCGCTGTTGCGCCTAAAGCAGCTCTTTTCCTCGGCAAATGCGGGGGGTTAAAGAAAAAAAACAATCTTGGCGATCTTATTCTTCCTATTGCTGCCATTCGGGGAGAAGGAACATCAAACGATTATTTTCCGCCTGAAGTTCCCGCGCTGCCTTCATTTAATATGCAAAAAGCAGTGTCAACAACTATCCGCGATCACAATAGGGATTATTGGACTGGCACAGTTTATACCACTAACCGAAGAGTTTGGGAACATTATGAGGCTTTTAAAGATTATCTGCGCAAAATCAGAGCTATGGCTATTGACATGGAAACAGCCACTATTTTTTCAGTAGGCTTTGCCAACAGCATTCCTACTGGTGCTTTGTTACTTGTTTCCGACCAACCTATGATATCTTCAGGTATCAAAACTGAAGAAAGCGATAAGGTAGTTACTGAAAAATTCACTGAGGAACATTTGCTAATAGGCATAGATTCATTAAACCAGTTAATTAATAACGGACAAACTGTAAAACACCTGTACTTCGATTATAACGAATAAAAAAATAAATTACGAATTACGAATTACAAATTTCCAACAACAATATTTTTCATGAAATTTGATGAAATAATAAGCGAGCTTCAAAACAAGATTTATCGTCCTGTGTATTTTTTAATGGGTGATGAATCTTTTTTTATTGATGAAATAACCGATTATATTTCTGCCAATATACTTACTGAAGTGGAAAAAGAATTTAATCAAACTATTGCTTATGGTCGTGATGTTGATGTTGCTACAATAGTAAGCTATGCAAAGCGCTTTCCGATGATGTCAAATTATCAGATGGTAATTATTAAGGAAGCTCAGAATGTTAAAAACCTGATACCTGACAGTAGCGACAAAGACAAACATCTTTTAGAAGCCTATATTGAGAATCCTCTTAAATCAACCATACTTGTTCTTTGTTATAAATACAAAACTATTGACCGGAGAAAATCATTTACCAAACTTATCGAAAAAAATGGTGTGCTTTTTAATTCGGAAAAACTTTATGATAATCAACTTCCTGCATGGATACAAAATCACCTGAAAAAAAGGAACTATTCAATTCGCCCCGAAGCTGCGATTTTGCTTTCAGAATATCTTGGTTCTGATTTGAGTAAAATATCAAACGAACTGTCAAAACTTGCAATCAATGTTCCTGAGGGTACTGAAATTACTCCGATTCATATTGAACAAAATATTGGAATAAGTAAGGATTTTAATGTTTTTGAACTTCAGAAAGCTTTAGGCAAAAAAGATATTTACAAAAGTTTTCAAATTGTTAACCATTTTGCTTCTAACCTTAAAGAAAACCCCAATTTCAAGTCTATTCCTATTTTATGTACATTTTTTTCTAAAATTTTATTATATCATACTACATCCGACAAAACAAAAAACAATTTGTGCTCTGTTTTATCTGTTAATCCATATTTTTTTTCCGACTACCAAATTGCTGCTAAAAATTACTCTCTTGGCAAAACAAAGAACATTATTTCCCTTTTGCGAAAATATGATATGAAAAGCAAAGGTGTTGATAATGCTTCTATACCCGATGGCGAACTTTTAAAAGAACTTATTTACCAAATATTACATTAAGTAATAAGCATGAAATAAATTACAAATTTATATGGTTTCTTTGGTTCAAATATGAAATTTGCTCTTACAGCTTGTATCTTGCAGCTTGTAA
>JAAXXA010000180.1 GCA_013334735.1 Bacteroidota bacterium | reverse complement strand
ATCCATAATAAACCTGTCATTCCGAACGATAGTGAGGAATCTCTTTAAAAAGATACTGTTATTTACAAATAAATTTTATTTGCCTCTACCATGACCGAGCGAATTGCGTAACATCAGATATAATTAAGAAATCAACTAAGCTTTAAATATGAAAATTTTATCATTTCTGAAAAATAAAAATATATTATTTATTATATCCTTTATTTTAGTTTGTTTTATATATAACTATTATAGTATATTCCAATTAGGGCCTCGATCCATCCATCAATGGCGGCAAACAGACTGTTTGTCAATCAGCAGTAATTACTATCAGAACGGCATGAAATTTTTTAGTCCCGAAATTTATAACTTGATTTCTGATAATAAAACCAGTGGGAAAACAGCAGGAGAGTTTCCGATACTATATTATTTTATTGCTATACTTTGGAAAATATTTGGTGTACACGTATGGATTTACAGATTTGTCGGATTATTATTTGTATTCTTAGGTTTGTATTCTCTTTTCAGAATTACAGATTATTTCGTAAAAAACACTTTTTGGTCCATTGGTTTGTCAATGTTGTTATTTACCTCTCCTGTTTTTGCAAATTATGGAATAAGTTTTATTACTAATGTTTCTGCTATATGCATTGTACTTGCAGGATGGTGGGTATTTCTGCGTTTTTATATTACTAAAAAAAATAGTTTTTTGTATTTTTCGATGTTGCTTTTTCTTATTGCAGGATTAATAAAAATAAGCACTTTAATAAGTTTCATTTTTTTATTTATCATTTTTATTGGAGAACGAATTTCTTTTTTCAATAAAAAAAAGAAGTGCATTTTTAATGGATTAAAAAATATTATTCCTTTCATTTTAGTAATAATAATAAATTTTGCTTGGTATTATTATGCCGAAAGATATAACAAAATTCATGGTGGAAAATATACTTTTAATAATTTATGGCCTATATGGGAACTCGATAAAAGTAAAATTTATCAATATATTTTACAGATACGAAAAAATACAATTTACGAATTATTCAATCCCCTTGTATTGTATTCATTCGTGTTTATGCTTCTCGCAATTATTCTTACACCGAAAAAACATCCTAAATTTTTCTTGCATGGAATATATATTTTACTGTCAGGAGGAGCACTTTACACTTTACTTTGGTTTCAGGCTTTTGATGTTCACGATTATTATTATACAGATCTATTGATCGTAATAATGTTTATTCCTTTAACTTTTTTTATTTTTATTAAAAATTATTTTGAGTCATTTCTTAATTCATCAACAGTAAAAATTATATTTTCATTATTTTTACTATTTAATATAGTCTATTGCCATGATATGCTTGAATTAAGATATTTCCCGAAAGAAAAAAAGAAATACCTGATAATTGGCTCACAGGATATCCCCGACTATTTTAAATGGTTCAATTGGAATTATTCACAACATTCCGAGGCTTTAGAAAATATTAAAACATATTTAAAATCTGTTGGAATAAAACAGGAAGATAAAATTATTAGTATTCCTGATGAAAGCATTAACATTTCATTATATTTAATAAATCAAAAAGGATTTACCGATTTTGGATATGGTGATCTGAAAGGAGAAGCGCGTATAAATGCATTTAAAAATGCAGGCGCTAAATATTTAATTATTAGCGATACCAGCTTATTGAGAGAAGAATACCTAAAGCCCTTTTTAGAAAAAAAGATTGGAGAATACAAGAATGTGCAGATTTTTGATTTGCAAACCCTGAATCGAAAATAATAAAGCTAGCTTATCATACCATGCTTGTAGCAGAAATTATTCAGGTAAAAACTGAATTTTATAATCATCTATATATACAGTGTTTTTATTCGAATTCCACACATATATACCGGCAATTGCGCCTTCTGTATTAATATTAGTCAGAACATCTTCAACTTCAATTTTTGTCCATTTTCCTGCTTCTTTTACTAATGGATTTAAATCGTGTCCCGACCATAATAAATTTTTATTGTCAGTACCTTTAACAGACACAACCAAAGTGCTTTTTTTGTTAAGATCGCTTAGCTTTACCCAAACACTAACCTTAATCTTATTTACAGGATTTGCGCTTATTTCATTGAATAATTTGCTTAGTCCGAATGAATACTCGTTTACAGAATCAACTTTAGAACAACGATCTCCTGTATAACCGCCGTAATTACCTATAGTTTGACTATTTATCCAATCCCCTCCGTCAATATTGCCGTTGTAAACGGGAGTAAATTCATTTTCATTATTACTACTGCAACTAAAAATCAGAATTGCCAGCGCGCTTAAAAATAAATATTGTATCTTTTTCATAAAATTATTTATAAAAATTGTTTTATTTCTTTTATTTTAATGTAAAATCTATATGTTTTTAATGTAGAACCTGTTATTTTTCATAATTGTTTTTTTATTAATTTCTTTAAACAGATCATCTCCCAAAGGTCTTATAAGTATTTCGTCAACAAATAATGTGTCTTTATTTGTAAGGTCGTTGTTCCATAAGGTAACTTTCAATTTGTCGTTTCGGTTCTTTAATCTAAATTCAAATTCTGCAAGAGCCCAATCATTATCAATTATTTTAAATATGCTTTGTACGCCTTTGTAATCAGTATTATAAACATTTCCTAAAGAATCGTAAAATGCAATTTCTATAGTAGTGAGCGCATACACATCGTGATGAATTTTTCCGAACCAAAATGAAAATATATAATTGGAATCAGGTATTGCATTTGGGATGGTTCCTTCGAATATTGTATTAAAATCTGTAATTTTCCCTGTATAACAACCCTTGCTATTATATGCAAAGTTATTTTTATTTTCTTCAAAACCTATATTAACAAACCGCGCTACCGAATCACTTGCATAAAAATTGTTTTTTAAATATAGCCTTTCTTGATTCTTTTCTCTTGTAGCATTGAGATATAAGGAATCTGTAATATTTAAAAGTGTTTCTTTTTTTAATTCATACAAAGAAAAGCGTTCCCCTTTTGAAACAAGCGCTGCTTTTAAAATTAATGTTTTTTCAGCTAATGTAATTTCACTACATTCCGTAACCAGCAATAGAAAAGGTTTTTCTGAATTGCATTTTTTCAAAATTTCCAAAGGTTTGTATGGTTCATTTATTACCGAAATGTTACTATACGTTTGAGAGATGGAAGTTCTGCTCATCATAACATCATTAAGCGGTAAGCCTGTTTTCAACGAAACGATAAACGAATTTAAAGGACTGTTGCATTTTGGTCCAATTCCATAATTCTCCGATCCCACGTGAAAATAAGGTATTGAAATTATTGACTGATATTTACCGGCATCAATGGGTTTAATGATATCATCAATATCTGAATTTACCGACTTATTAGTAAATTCGGGATTACTGTTATTTAAAATATTCTGTAACGGAAGAGAATTGTCATAAGCATCTTTATTAAGTATAAAAATGCATAAAATTAAAACCCCAATATGCGCATATTTTCTAAGAAATTTAAAATTGTAAATAAAATAAAAAACACCAATATTGATGGTATAATAAAATATCCATGAAAATCTTCCAATTCCTCTAAATTGCCTCATGTAACCTACGTAATTCAATAGTTTAGGGTAAAATGAAAATGGCCATGCAAATGAAAAAAGCAATGATAAAAATCCAGTCCATAATAAAATTGATAAAAGCTTATTATCAACAACGGTAAAAAGGTTCCATTTTTTTCGTTTGAATAGCTGAATAATAATTCCCGTTAATAGTATTGTAAGAAAAAAGCCCATTTTACCTGTTGTAATAAATGGGATACAAGCCCAAACAGTAAAGATGAAAATATAAAAATAAGCAGCTAAATGCCCTACATAAGCCCATCCTTCCCATTCAACCGATTGAGGATGCATAAATGATTTTAAAAAAGGTAATGTAACATCCTGATGTTGTAAAAATATTCCTTCCCAACTCGATTTAAACACCAGAAAACCCCATGGAGACGATGTTCTGTCATTAACAGTATCAGTTAACCAAAGCCATATATTAATCACTAAAAGAGGCAGTATTATTTGTAAAAAAATATTCAATATGGCAAATTTCAATTTCCTGTATTTTTTATCTGTTATTAGCTGAATTGTCCAGAATATTCCAAAAATAAAAGCCGCAAATGCAAAATTATACATGTGGAAAGTTGCCATCAAAAAAACAAAAATCCCTGTAATCAAACTTTTTTTCCATGAAGGATTTTTATAAAATTTTATGAGCAGATATATTAAAACAGGAATTGTAAATACATAACTTAAAGAGTAATGTCCGGGGAATCTGTTCAAAAGTGGCGACAAATAAGCGATTCCTGTCGCAACAAAAGCGCTGTAAATCCAATTCAGTTTAAACTCTTTAAAAATCAAATAAAGAAATAATGCTGCAATAACTATTGAGAACAGCATCATTAAATTTATAACTCCTACTGTGTAATCGGAAACATCAATAATATTTTGTGAAATAAATTTTAAAGTATTTGAAATAACAGGCTGGCAATTAGTAAACAAAATGTGTTCGCCATAAGGATAATTCATCCCCTGAAAATGCGAATAAGTGGAATCGTATTTTACATGATAGATTGTAGTATAGTAGCTTTGTAATCCATCGCCATCTTTTCCGAAATATACACTGTTTATTGATTTTAAAAGGTTGCCATAAAATATCAATAAAATAAATATTGACAAAAAAAGAGTGAATATAAACCCTTTTTTAGCTGCAAGGAATATTTTTAACCTTTTTAAATAATCAAACTGTAGGTTCATTTATTTTGTATGTTCCTTTTAATTGAAAATATTTTATTCTGAAAATATCAACAAGCATAATAAAACTATCCCTAAATACTTTAACTGAAGATTTATTATCACGGATACGCAATATTACAGGGAGTTTTTTAACATTATAATTTCTTTTTAAAGCAATATAAAGAAGTTCAACATCAAATGCGAAACTGTTTATTTGAGAAACATTAAAAACATCTTTGGCAATAGAAGCCCTCAACCCTTTCAAGCCGCATTGTGTATCATTATAACCACTGGTAATAAATCTTCCAACAATAAACGTAAAAATGCGACTTGTCAGTTTTCTCAAAAATGATACTTCTTCGAAATATAACGACTTAGGCAATGTCCTGTCTCCTATAACAATATCAAATTCTTTAAAATCTAAATAATAAAGAAATTTTTCTATAGATTCGTATTCGAAAGGAATATCTGCATCTGTATAAAAAATGAATTCCCCTCTGGCGTTAAGGATGCCCTTTCTTACAGCGCTTCCTTTTCCAATATTTTTTTCGTTTTGCAAATATGTGCAATGCAATTTTTCAGAAACATTTTTGGTTGCTCCGTTATCATCTGAGCCATCATCAACTATTATTATTTCGAAATTGATTTTTTTGGAATGAAAAAAATCAATTAATCCGGGTACCTGATTCTGAATTGAATCTGATGCATAATAAGCAGGTAAAATGATACTGACCAATCCACAAGTAGGTTCCATTGAATTATTAAATATCTCTGAATAATGTTTTGTGTCTTTCAAACTGTCTTTTAAATTATTTAGGCAAATCTAATAAAAATCTATTAAATAAAAAATGAGTTTAATATTATAACTGATGTTACTCAAATTCATATTTAATTGTAAAAGTCACTCAGAGCCGACACGATTATTTTAATTATCATTAATACAGATAGACCTAAAAATCGTGGCGTGTCGAAGAGTGGGTATCTATAAAGCGGTCGTCTTCGACTATCTTTTCCTTTCACTATGTTGCAGGAAAATCAGCTCTCCGCCATGGCGGACTGACCGCTAAACTAAATTCAGTACTTTTGCGTAACATCAGTTATAATTAATTTAAGGTATTGTTCCTAGTAACTATTTTTTGTAACTTTGCATAATTAATATATAATTATGTTAAAAAAACGCAATTTTATAATAATAAAAAGCTTATCTGTTTTGCTTTCTTTTTATTTCTCGATTTCATTTTTTATATGTAAAGCGCAAAACGGCGTAGCAATTAATAATACAAATACTATTGCTGCTCCATCAGCAATACTTGACGTAAGCAGCACCACACAGGGCGTTTTACTATCG
Organism: Bacteroidota bacterium; assembly: GCA_013334735.1. Taxonomy (GTDB): domain Bacteria; phylum Bacteroidota; class Bacteroidia; order Bacteroidales; family CG2-30-32-10; genus JAAXXA01. Next base: position 398 of record JAAXXA010000180.1, on the reverse strand, counting down.
CGTATGACCACATTACAACGCGATGCGATTGCATCCCCTAAAGTTGGATTATTAATTTTTAATACCGACTGCGAAAATTTAAACATATATACCAGCAGCGGGTGGCGCCCCGTTAGTACAACAGGAGGAAGCATTCCGGGAGCTGCCGGCTTTATTTCAGGTCCTGTAGTTGCATGTCAGGGACAATCGGGAATAACATATTCTGTTCCTTCTGTTCCTAATGCCACGGCTTATTTGTGGACTTACACAGGAAGCGGTTTTTCAATTATTTCGGGAATTGGTACTAATTCAATTTCTGTTAAATTTTTAAGCTCTGCTACTTCGGGCGTATTAACCGTATATGGTATAAATGCCTGTGGTAATGGTGTTGCTTCAACAGGATATTCTATTTCGGTTAA
>JAAXXA010000179.1 GCA_013334735.1 Bacteroidota bacterium | reverse complement strand
TATTAATTCTGCAAAAAAGTTTGATATTAATGCCGGAAAATTGTTTATTATTAAAGCAGGGAAAACATTAACAGTTAATGGTCCAATTGATAATTCTTCAGGTATTGCAGGTTTTGTGTTAAAATCAGATAATAAAGGAACTGCATCGCTCATTCATAATACTGACAATGTACCTGCTACTGTTGAACGTTATATTACAGGCGTTGCAGAAGATTGGCACTTCCTTTCCACGCCTGTGTCTGATCAGGAAATTACAGGCTCTTGGTTGCCTTCAGGTACTTATGGCAATGGCACAGGATACGATTTATATGTATGGAACGAACCTACCAGTTGCTGGATTTATAAACTTAATTTAACTTCTCCTGTTAATTGGAATACTGTTCATCCTGACACCAATTTTAATGTAGGTCGAGGCTACCTTTATTCTGTTCAAGCTACAAACCCCTCAAAAGAATTCGCCGGAAAATTAAATAATGGCTCCATTGATTATCCACTTACAATCGGTACTATCATTGATAGCCTGAGAGGATTTAATCTGGTTGGCAATCCTTACCCTTCTTCTATAGACTGGGCAGCTTCTTCGGGTTGGATGCGATCTCTCTTAGTAAACTCTAATGACGGTTACGATATGTGGATTTGGAACCCTGCCGCAAACAATTACGGTGCTTACAATTCATCCGATGCCGATGGCGTTGGTACCAATTCTGTTACAAGATATATAGCGCCTACGCAAGGATACTTTGTGAGGGCAGCCAGCGCCGGAAATATGAGTACAAGTAATCCTGTACGTGTTCATAGTACCGCTAGCTGGTTTAAACTTAAAGATGAATATGTCAACAGAGTGAGTCTTGTTGTTAATTCTGATGCAGGATATGGCTTTGATGAGGTTCGCCTTAGCTTTGGTAATTTCCAAAATGAAAATGGCGCAATGAAGCTGTTTAGTCATGTATTGGCCGCTCCAAGCTTATTTATGCCCAATCAGAATGGTAATTTTTCTGTACAATATTTTACAAATACTAGTGAAAATCCTGTTGTGCCTATAAGTTTTACTCCCGGTATTGATGGCAATTATACTTTCAACTGTAATTTCGACCTTGATAAATTTGATATAGTGATGCTCGAAGATCTTCAAACACATTATATACAAAACATGAAATATAGAAACACATATAATTTTAAAGCATTAAAAAAAGATGACCCAAATCGTTTTGTTTTGTATTTCGGACCCGATCAAAATCATTCTGGTAAAGATATTCCCGGTAGAATTTATTCAGATGGTGTTCATTTAATCGTTGACCTTTCATTAGTACCGGAAGAAACAGAAGTTTTTGTTTATGACGTATTAGGGCGTTTATTATTACAACAGAAATTGCAAGGTAAAATCGTACATCAACTTGATATGAACCCGGATACGCAAATCTTAATTTGTTACCTTAAAAACACAAACGGAAGCCTTTGCAAAAAATTATATTTTAGTAACTGATATCACTCATATACTTTCTTTCTAAATAGAATCATTTGAAATTACTAAAGTTATATATCGAACTTTAGTAATTTGCTATTCCCTTTATTACACAAAAAATGTTGATCGTTTTATACCGACCGCCGACTGCCGATTGCCGATTGTTTATTGTTAACTCCCAACTCCCATCTGCCAACTCCCATCTCCCATCTCCCATCTCCAAACTTTTATTAAGTGTCATTCGATCCCATGTTTGTTTATATATATAACAATCATTTATTATTTTTCAATAACTTCAGTTCCGAATACATTAATTTATGAAAAAAATATTTATTTTATAACATATTGAAAAACAGTTAATATTTGTTAATTTATATATTTATTTTGAAAAAAATGAAGGTTTTTTTATTTTTTTTTAATCAACCATTTGGTTTTATGAAATTAACTTGTACCTTTGCACACCCCAAATTTCGGGCTTTTTTAATTAATTCAGCATTCAATTAAAATTATAATTATGCCGACAATACAGCAGTTAGTACGTAAAGGACGTAGTAAAATCGTTGAAAAAAGCAAATCTCCAGCGCTTGATTCATGCCCTCAAAGAAGAGGTGTATGTGTAAGAGTTTATACCACAACTCCCAAGAAACCTAATTCAGCAATGAGAAAGGTTGCCAGAGTGAGGCTTACAAACAGTAAAGAGGTTAATGCTTACATTCCGGGCGAAGGACACAATCTTCAGGAGCACTCTATCGTAATGATAAGGGGCGGTAGGGTTAAAGATCTTCCGGGTGTTAGATATCACGTTATTCGCGGCGCACTTGATACTTCAGGTGTTGAAGGTCGTAATCAACGCAGATCTAAATATGGAACTAAACGTCCAAAACAAAAAAATACAAAAAAGTAATATTTTAGTAAATTACGATTAATCATTCTATAGAAAATGAGGAAAGCTAAACCAAAAAAGAAAATTTATCTCCCTGACCCAAAATTTAATGATGTTTTGGTTACTAGGTTTGTAAATAATTTAATGTTACAAGGTAAAAAAATTGTTGCTTATAAAATATTTTATGATGCAATAGAGATTGTAACACAAAAAGTAAATGAGCCAGGTTTGGAAGTTTGGAAAAAAGCATTAATTAATGTTACCCCTCAGGTAGAAGTTAGAAGCCGCAGAATAGGGGGAGCTACTTTTCAGATACCTTCCGAAATCAGGCCTGAAAGAAAAATAGCTTATGGAATAAAAGCACTAATAACTTATTCCCGTAAGCGTAATGAAAAATCTATGAGCCAAAAACTCGCGGGAGAAATTATGTCTGCATTTAAAGAAGAAGGTGGCGCTTTTAAAAAGAAAGAAGATACCCATCGTATGGCAGAAGCAAACAAAGCTTTCTCTCATTTTAGATTTTAAAAGTATCTTTATTAATAAATATAATTTTAAATGCCGGTTTTATTTCTGGCAATGAATAAAGTAACGAATGACCATTAACAATTAACAATTAACAATTAACAATTAGCCATTAACCATTAACCATTACCAATAACCGGATACAAACAATAATGACCAGAGATCTTAAATATACAAGGAACATAGGCATTATGGCTCATATTGATGCGGGTAAAACCACAACAACTGAGCGTATTTTGTATTATACCGGTGTAAACCGTAATATTGGTGAAGTTGACAAAGGTTCTACTACTATGGACTGGATGGTGCAAGAGCAGGAAAGAGGTATTACAATTACTGCAGCTGCTACTACTTGCTATTGGGATCACAAAAACGAACAACACAAAATAAATATTATTGATACACCCGGGCATGTCGATTTTACTGTTGAAGTTGAACGTTCACTAAGAGTTCTCGATGGTGCTGTAGCTTTGTTTTGTGCTGTTGGTGGAGTTCAGCCTCAGTCTGAAACAGTATGGCATCAGGCAGAAAAATATGGAGTGCCACGTATTAGCTACATAAATAAGATGGATAGACCGGGCGCTGATTTTTTTGGAGTTATCAAACAGATTAAAGAAAGATTAGGCGCAAAAGCAATTCCTCTTCAAATACCTATTGGAAGCGAAGAATCGTTTCGCGGGGTAGTTGATCTTATTAAAAACAAAGCTTATGAGTGGGATGATGATTCACAAGGAGCGAATTATTATGAAATTCCTATTCCTGAAGATATTAAAGATATCGTGTATGAATATCGTCTTAAACTTATTGAAGGCGCTGTTGAAGAAAGAGATGATTTACTTGAAAAATTTTTAAATGACTCTGATTCTTTATCAGAAGAGGATATAATTTCGGTAATCAGAAAGGCAACTTTAGAATTAAGAATTACTCCTGTTATTTGTGGTTCTTCTTTTAAAAATAAAGGTGTTCAGTGTTTACTTGATAGTATTTTATTATATTTACCAAGTCCGTTAGATATTCCTCCTGTTAAAGGGATTAATCCTTATACTGAAAAAGAAGAATTTAGAAATGCTGATGTTAACGAACCTTTCAGCGCGTTAGCATTCAAAATAGCTACTGATCCTTATGTTGGAAGAATTGCTTTTTTCCGTGTTTACTCCGGAAAATTTAAAGCAGGTTCAGTTGCATTAAATACAGGTACCGAAAAAAGAGAAAGAATTGCCCGTATAGTGCAAATGCATGGTAATAAGCAAATCCCGCTTGAAGAAATTGAAGCAGGTGATATTGGTGTTGCGGTTGGATTTAAACAAATCCGTACAGGTGATACCCTATGCGACGAAAAACATCCTATTGTATTAGAACTAATGACATTTCCCGAACCTGTTATAGGTATTGCAGTTGAACCTAAAACACAGGCAGATATTGATAAACTTTCATTGGCATTGAATAAACTTGCAGAAGAAGATCCTACTTTCCGTGTTGTTGTTGATAATGAAACAGGGCAGACAGTCATAAGTGGCATGGGTGAATTACATTTGGAAATACTTATGGATAGGTTAAAGAGAGAATTTAATGTTGAATGTAATGAAGGTAAGCCAAGCGTTGCTTCTAAAGAAGCTATTGTAAATGAAGTAAAACATAGAGAAATTTATAAAAAACAAACAGGAGGTAAAGGTAAGTTTGCGGATATTGAATTTATTATTTCTCCTGCTGATCCTGATAAAAAAGGTTTACAATTTATAAATGAAATTAAAGGAGGTAGTATTCCTAAAGAATATATTGCAGCTGTTGAAAAAGGCTTTAAATCTGCAATGTCTAATGGCGTTCTTGCTGGATTTCCTGTTGAAAGCATTAAAATAAGGCTGATTGATGGTTCTTATCATCCGGTTGATTCAGATTCTTTATCGTTTGAACTTGCCGCACGTATTGCTTTCAGAGAATCTTGTCAAAAATCAAAATCAATTTTACTGGAACCTATTATGAAACTGGAAATAGCTACTCCTGAAGAATATTTGGGTGATGTGCTTGGTGATCTGAACCGTCGAAGAGGAAATACTGAAAATGTAACCGTAAAAGCAGGTCTTCGTATTCTGAAAACAACTGTACCATTAGCTGAAATGTTTGGTTATGTTACCGAATTACGTACTATTACTTCAGGAAGAGCAACATCATCTTTGGAATTTTCGCATTATGCTGAAACACCTAAAATTGTTATGGATGAAGTGCTTTTAAGATTAAGAGGAATGGTAATTAATGATTAGTGAATGTTAAATATAAAAACGATAATAAAGTGAGCCAAAAAATCAGAATTAAATTAAAATCGTACGATTACAACCTTGTTGATAAATCAGCAGAAAAGATTGTAAGAACTGTAAAATCTACAGGTGCTGTTGTAAGTGGACCTATTCCATTACCAACAAACAAAAGGATTTTTACAGTTTTAAGGTCAACTTTTGTTAACAAAAAGTCAAGAGAACAATTTCAACTTTGTTCATACAGAAGATTGCTCGACATTTATAGCTCTACATCTAAAACTGTTGATGCGTTAATGAAGCTTGAACTTCCAAGTGGAGTAGAAGTCGAAATTAAAGTTTAATTTTTTGTTCCGCAAATATAGCGTTGTTGCGAACGCGATGAAACAACCTCACATTTGTAGTTTGTTTCGTAACCTCGCAAAAACGTGCAAATATTTTTATTGAATATTGATTTGCGGGATTTAAGGTTAAATAATAAATATTATTATTTTTAAGAATATTTTTTTGCATATAAATAAACATTAAATAAAATGTCAGGATTAATAGGGAAAAAAATCGGAATGACCAGTATTTTTGAAGCCTCTGGTAAATGTGTACCATGCACGGTTATTGAAGCTGGTCCTTGTGTAGTTACACAGGTAAGAACCATTGAAAAAGACGGTTACGAAGCTATTCAGCTTGGATTTGACGAAAAAAGAGAAAAAAGTACAACAAATTCGCTGAAGGCGCATTTTAAAAAAGCAGGTACTACTCCTAAAAAAAAGTTGGTTGAATTTACCAGATTTGAAGAAGGGCATAGAAAAACTTTTGGAGAAATACTTAAAGCTGATATTTTTATTGAAGGTGAATATATTGATGTTGTTGGTACTTCAAAAGGAAAAGGATTTCAAGGCGTTGTTACTCGATATAATTTTAGGGGTGTTGGAGATAAAACACACGGACAGCACGATCGTCTTAGAGCTCCCGGATCAGTTGGAGCTTCTTCATGGCCTTCAAGAGTTTTTAAAGGAACCAGAATGGCAGGTCGCATGGGCGGAAACAGAGTTAAAATGATCAACCTGCAAATTCTGAAAATTATGGTGGAAAAAAATATAATTATTGTTAAAGGATCAGTTCCCGGTCCAAAAGGTTCTTATTTATTGATTGAAAGATATATTTAATTATTGTAAGATGGAAATAGAAGTATATAATATTAGTGGTGCAAAAACCGCAAAAAAAGCAAAACTCGAAGATTCAATATTTGCTATCGAACCTAATGATCATGCTATTTACTTAGATGTAAAACAACATCTTGCAAATAAAAGGCAAGGTACTCATAAATCTAAAGAAAGATGTGAGGTATCAGGAAGTACAAAAAAATTAAAAAAACAAAAAGGTACAGGCGGAGCGAGATCCGGTGATATTAATAGCCCTCTCTTTAAAGGAGGT
>JAAXXA010000178.1 GCA_013334735.1 Bacteroidota bacterium | reverse complement strand
CAAACAAATAATATCAGGATTAACTGATTTGAACCAATCGATAAGTCCTTTGCTTAATGCTGCGCGGATGCCGTTTACATTGTATGTTAATATTTTCATGTGTATTTTTCTTTGGAGCTAAATTATAAATATATTTTAAAACACCTCGAAAAACTTCAAATTTCATCGTTCGACTTCGTTTTGCAAATCCTCATGTACTGTGCGTACACTCAGGTTTACAAAACTTTGTCTGCCTCAAACTTTATTGTTTTTAGAGGTGTCAAAATTAGATTTTTAAAAATTCTCTTTAATTGCTACTTTTGCAAAGTACAAATTTATTATGGCAAAAAAATCTAAAATAAAAAAACTTATCGAGGCGGATGAACGCGAGAAACGCAAGGATGATGGCTATTACGATGGTCGTTTCCGTACTAAAGTTGTGCCCGATAAAAAGAAAAAATATAAACGAAAGAAAAAGGTAAAAGAAGACGATAAGGAAGCAGTATAGGGCAAATTTAAAAATGTAAAATTTAAAATGCAAATTTTTTTTAAGTCTTGGAAACCATTAATAATTAGAAATCTTATAAATTTATAATTTGCTCCGCCTAAGGCAGATTAATTTTTGCAATTTGCAATATTTTTTATTTTCAAAAACATTTTTGAGAAGACAATAATTTATTGCCTTTTTTACATTATATTTCCAAAAACAATATGCTTCCCCCGTCAAACAACGGTCCTTCGTAAAGCTCTATAATTTCATAACCTGAGTTTTTTACAAATAATTTTACTTTTTCTCCTTCCGAAAAATATTTAAGACTTCCCAAAATAAATATTTTATTTTCATATACTCCGCAAGCGCCGCCGAAAAACCCATGTTTATGCCTATGCAAAATAATTTCATTCGGTTTTACGTATAAGCAGTTATATTCAAGTTTTTCAAGTGTTTTATAAATACCTTCATCGGATGTGATGAAATTGTTATTCAATGCAAGCAAGCTGCAACGGGTAAATCCCTGCTTTACATATACTTTTATTAAACTTTTACATTGTTCTAAAATCGAAAAATCAGTAATATCTGTCCGGTGAATTAAAATGTTTCCGGTTATTACAACATTATAGTGTGCAGCAGAAGGGTATTTAGCGTCTATATTTTTAATTCCATCAATAAAAGAAATATTGTTTTTACTTAATGTGTTTTTAAAAATAGGAGGGGTATTAGGAGCAACAACAAGCTTTCCGGGGACTTTACAAAAAAATATATCAGGATGACCGGAAATGCTTTCTTCTGTAATGCCTGATGTTTCAAGCAATGCAAGCTTTCCATATTTCATGAGGTTCGCTTTTGCTTGAGCGGGAATTTTATTATCAGCAATAATTAACATTATTCAAGCCGTTTAAAAAGCAAATATATTATTAGATATCGCTAAGATGCAAGGTATTGAATTAAAAATCTTTGCGTTCGCCTTTGGCGAATTGCGGCTCTGCGTGATAAAAAATTACGAATTAACACTATAATTTCTTCCTGTTAATGAAGTATCCGAAACAAAATTTACATTTTTAAAATGTTGTAAAAGCATTTTTTTGTTAGATGCATTATAACCTATTGCAAAATTTAATTGCTTTTTCGGGACAGATATAGTAATACTTTTAGCATTCCTTGTTTTTAATAAAGGGCTTAGTGCTTCTGCCCAAAGCGCTGTAAATACTAACTCTCCGAATGAAACATGAAATGGGCCTGCTACTAGAGAATCACCGGAAATCAAACCTTCCGAAGGATGCAGTCCCATTCGCAGTACTTTTACGTTACTTTTTTCAAATATTTTAAAAACTTCTTTTGCCCTGTACACAGCTTCTTCGAGAGTGAGAGGATTGTAGTTGTTTTCGAGATAAAGATTTTCAAGCTCAGTATCTTTTATTACAAGTGCAGGGTAAATGCGTGTATTATCAGCGCCAAGAGCAATAATTTGTTTTGCAGTTATTATTGCCTTTTCCAATGTGTCGCCCGGAAGCCCTATCATCATTTGCAATCCAAGAGAAAATCCTTCTGCTTTTATCAATCCGCTTGCATTTATTACATCTTCAACATTATGTCCTCTGCCCGATAATTTCAATACTTCCTCGTCCATAGATTGCGCGCCCAGTTCAATGGTTTTTACACCATAAACTTTTAGTAAATTTAAAATCTCTTTATTTATATAATCGGGGCGGGTTGAAACTCTAATACTTTTGATTACGCCACTTTTAATAAATGGTTGTACAGTTTTTAAGAATCTTTCCTGCTCATTTAATGGCAAGCCCGTAAAGCTTCCACCAAAAAAAGCTACCTCTGTAAAACTGTTTTCTGAGTTTATTGTGGATAAATATTTTTCAATTGTTTCTATTATTTCCTTTTCTGACGGTACTTTTAGTTGCCCAGAAATATTTCGCTGATTACAAAACACACATTGAAACGGGCAAGCCAATTGAGGAATAAAGATCGGAATATTAAAATGGCGCATGTAAGAATTATTCTTTCACAAACTTCTTTACAATACTATTATTATTGCTGTCGGAAATTTTCAGGAAATAAATACCTTTATTTAATGAGGAAACAGGAATGTTGCATTGAGCTGTTGTTCCTGATGATTCTATCTTTTTTGAATAAATTGTTTGTCCCAGCAAATTAATTACATTAAAATGAAGCTCGGTTTTTACAGGAATTTCAATAGTTACATCCATGTTGACGTTTACCGGATTTTGGAAATAAACATTTGTAAAAGAAGTTTTATAATAATCATTTATTCCCACAGTTTGATTTACGCGCATGTATAGTGTTACAGGAAGGTGATCCGACATACCCCATAATGCTTCTATAACATTATCGGGAGCGCTGTTGTTTGTGTTATAATTAACTGCTTTATTCAAATGGTTTCCATCTTGTCCTATGGTATTGTATGTGTTCGAAATGTATTGATAATTATCAAGACCGTTTTTAATATTATCAGAAATTAAAATAAAGTCGAACCGATCATCCAGACCTCCGGTGGCAAAACATCCTGTTGAAGTTGTATGAGTTGATTGTGTATGATAATGAGAATATGTACTGCTTGAATTCCAGTCGCCAACTTTATTTACCGGATCATAAAATTTTATGTTTTGGTTTGTTGGATTTATCAAATTTTGGAAACATGCTTCAGAGCCGGAATACACATTAAAATCACCCATCAAAAGATAATTATCTTTAATTCCCAAATAATTGAGATAATTCATAAGAGTAGTCGTTTGTGTTGCTCTTTCAGTAGCATTTTCAGCGTAACTGCCTGCTTTTAGATGCATAACAATACAGTTAACAAAAGCTGTATCATGTGTAACGCTAAGATTACTTGCTTTGTAATAAAGCTTGTATATATTGATATCCCTAACGCTTGTAGGAATATTGTGTTGAGATAACAAGGCAAGTTTCTGAGAATTATAATATAATTCATTAGATAAATCAGAATTGGAAAGGTTAGAAAGATTTCCTTTCTTATAATATGTAATACCATCAACATTAAGACAGTTATCTAATAAAAGCTGATGTTTCAAAGATGAAGGCGCAATCTCGTTTACAGTAAGAATATCAGGTTTTACATATTGTACTATAGTTTTTAAATACCCTGATTTAGCGCTTTCGCTGTTATTTGAAGTAGTGCAATATGAGGTTGTTTGTCCGTAATACATCAGATTGTAATGCATTACGCGGATGCTATCCTGAGCAGTAATTTTAAAAGTAATGAAAACAAAAACCAAAATAAATAGATATTTCATAATATAATTTTTTTACAAAAATATAAAGAATTACATGAAAGAATGTTAAAAAATAATAATAATGTGAAAATATGATTAAAATATGTTTCTCTCAAAGGCACATTAAATAGAGCTTGTCCGTAATGTCGCCAAAAATAAAAATATTGCAACCCTTCGACTAAGTTCAGGGTAAAATTGCAAAAATTAATCTGCCTTAGGCGGAGCAAATTGTAAATTTATAAGACTTAGAATTATCAACACTTATACTGCTTTTTGAATTTTGCACTTTAGATTTTGCTGCGCCTTAGGCGTATTAAAATTTGCATTATTTATTTTAATACTATTAGTTTACAGACAGACTTCAAATGTAGTTATTTTGAAATATGCAGATTGAAATTAGGTTTGTTTAAAGGCAAATTGTATTTTTGTGTCATTAATGATATACAGGTGTTAAATATTTTTAATACTTTGCAGGGTATAAATTATTACATTCGGGTTTCAGGTATTGGGAATAAAGGTGTATGGTATAAATGCTCTTCCTATATACTGAATACCTTTATACCTTTTTATATTCATAAAATGCAGAAATTTATCCCGTTTTTAGTATAGAAGAAATTTAACGAAATTCAAACACAAATGAAAATAAAAAAATTACATTACCGTAATTATCAAATCATAATAAGCATAGTATTTATTTTGTGCGCTTTTGATTGTTTCTCACAAGTAGGAGGCGCAGCATTCAATATTACCGGTTCTGCCGCTGATAACTCTGCTATTCTGGATATGAGCAGCAACAAACAAGGTGTGTTGATACCTCGCATGAGTACTATTGAAAGAGATTTAATAATTGGCACTAATGGTGTTGCCGGTGATCCGCCTGCATTAGGACTTCAGATATATAACACTACTACTAATTGTTTGGAAATATATATTGGAAGTACTTGGCAAGCCGTGGTATGTGGATGCACGAGCGCTCCTGCTGCGGCAGGAACAATAATTGGTACAGCTGCAGTTTGCCCGGGGCAAAGCGCAGTTTTATATTCTGTACCAGCTATTGATAGAGCCACAACTTATATGTGGTCATATTCCGGGATAGGAGCTTCAATAGTTGGGTCAACAAATACCGTGATTGTCTATTTTTCAGGAGCTGCAACTTCAGGCAACCTTACAGTAAAGGGAATAAACGCTTGCGGAAATGGTACTGTTTCGGCTGATTTTCCAATATCAGTTAATTCCACCGCTCCAAATATTACTGCTCAACCATTGTCTGCAGCCACCTGCCTTGAAGATGGAGTCGCAACTTATACGGTAACTGCTACAGGAGGATTAACCTATCAATGGCAGGAATTTATTATCAGTTGGAATAATGTTGCGAATGCCGGTGTATATTCAAATGTTAATACTGCTACTCTAACTGTTACTAATCCTACATCCGGCATGAATGGTAATAAATACCGATGCATTGTTAGCGGAACATGCACTAGTACAACTTCTGATGGCGAAGCTGCATTAACAGTAAATCCTATACCTTCTGTTACAAATGCATCTATAGCATATATCTGTAGTGGCGCAAGTCCTAATATTACCTTAACATCAAGCGCTCCAAGCAATTTTGCGTGGACAGTTGGAACGATAACCGGAAGCATTACAGGAGCAGGAGACGGTTCGGGTTCAACAATTAATCAAACGCTTACTAATCCTAGCAATGCTACGACAGGATCGGTGCAATATATTGTTACGCCTACTTCCACTGCCGGTTCTTGTGAGGGAGCTGCCTTTACAATAACGGTAACTGTTAATCCAATACTTACTGTCGATCAACCTTCGAATCAGACAGTTTGTAATGCCAAATCAACAACTGCTGTGAATTTTTCAGGCGCAGTATCAGGAACAATATATACTTGGACAAACAATACCACAAGTATAGGTTTAGCAGCAAGCGGAACAGGAAATATTGCCTCTTTTACTGCAATTAATACTGGCATAAGTGCAGTAACGGCTAGCGTTACCGTAACACCATTTTACACAAATGGTGGAGTTACCTGTACCGGCTCATCAAAAAATTTTACAATAACGGTGAATCCAACCAATACTTGTACTGCTGCCAATAATTGTACTCAAACTATAAACGGTTCATATACTGTTAACACATTCACTACAGTTGGCGCAAATACTTGGATTGTACCTTGTGGCGTAACACAAATAGAATGTCTTGTGGTGGCGGGTGGAGGTAGTGGCGGTTCCGGTAATTACTCCGGTGGAGGTGGCGGTGGAGGATTGCTTTACAACTCAGCTCTTGCAGTTACTGAACAATCTTATACCGTAACAGTTGGGGCTGGAGGTGCTAATTCAAATGGACAAAACTCATCATTTGGAACTTTGTTAACTGCTATCGGTGGTGGTAAAGGAGGATCTTCTGGATTTGTCGGTTCAGATGGTGGCGCTGGTGGTGGAGGTGGCTATTCCTGTCCTTCGGGATATTATGGGGGAAATGGAACTTCAGGACAAGGATATGGAGGTGGTAGAGGAAATAGCACTTGTGGCTATGGATGGGGGGGGGGAGGAGGAGGAGCCGGTGGAGTAGGGTCTAATGCTATCCATACGGGGAATCCTGGTAATGGTGGCGTTGGATTGGCATACTCAATCAGCGGAACTTCCACATATTATAGTGGTGGCGGAGGCGGCGCTATTGACACACAAGGTTATAGAAGTTATGGTGGCAATGGTGGCGGTGGTTGGGTTAATAGTACTAGTACTCCAAATAATCCGGGAACAAATGGTACCGCAAATACTGGTGGCGGTGG
>JAAXXA010000747.1 GCA_013334735.1 Bacteroidota bacterium | reverse complement strand
CAGGTATTTATTCGATGTTGCGGCATCCTTTATATTTGGGAAATTATCTGATGTGGGCGGGGATTGTGATGTTTTCATTTAATCTGTGGTTTTTCCTGCTGTTTTCATTATTTTTTTGGTTATATTATGAACGTATAATGTTTGCCGAAGAACGTTTTCTTGAAAAAAAGTTCGGTAATGAATATCTTGAATGGTCGTTGAAAGTTCCGGCATTTATTCCTGCTTTTAATCGTTTTGTAAAAAGCAATGTTCCCTTTTCATTTAAAAGTGTTTTAAGACGTGAATATTCAGGCGCATTGGCATCTGCTTTTGCTTTTGCATTCGTTGATTTGATAAGAAATTATTTCATCAACGACAATTTTGGATGGCAAAGAATTTCTGTTTATGCTGTTGCATTTTTTGCTTTAATCGCGGTAATATTAAGAACGCTAAAGCATAATAATCTTTTAAACGAAGAAGGCCGTTCTTAATTCAATTACGAATTAGCAATTACGAATTACGAATTAGCAATTACGAATTATTAATTGCGCCTCCCAGTAATTATCTCACAGCAGCGAATTGAACATTCGTAATCATAAAAATAAATGTTGACTTTTTAAACATTTACTAAATTAAAACATTTTGAAAATTCACAACTTCCGAATATATATTTCTGCACTATTTGCAATGCTCTTCTGGGCATTTTCTTTTGTTTGGGTTAAAATAGTTTACGAACACAACTATCGCCCGATTACAACAATTTTCCTAAGACTTGTTATATCTACTATACTTCTTTACATAGTAATAAAACTTATCAAAAAGAATCAAAAAATTGAAAAGACTGATTATGTTAAATTTTTAATTCTTGCTTTGTTCCAACCATTTTTTTACTTCTTAGGCGAAAGCTTTGGTCTTACTTTGGTTTCATCTACAACCGCGGCAGTAATTGTTGCTACAATTCCAGTATTTTCACCAATTTTTAATTATTTTTTTGTAAATGAAAAAATTTCATATCTAAATTTCTTCGGTATAATTATTTCATTTTTTGGAATTTTGCTTATGGTTATCAAAAATTTTGTTTTTGAAGAGCCGATAACAGGCGTTTTACTTGAATTTTTTGCAGTAGCATCAGCTATTGCCTATGGAATAGCTATTAAAAAGCTATCTCACAAATACTCTTCTTTTACTATCATTAAAACACAAAATTTATTGGGAGCCATTTATTTTTTACCGCTTTTTTTAATAAACGATTTTAAACAGTTTATCACAGTAAAACCGGACGCTGAACTTATAACCGCTTTATTGATGCTCGCAGTTTTTGCTTCTTCTTTAGCTTATATTTTATATATCCCTGTAGTAAGAGAACTCGGTATTAACAGAGCAAATATGTTTACAAATTTAATCCCTGTTTTTACTGCAATTCTATCTTTTTTCATATTGGCTGAAAGTTTCAATTTTCAAAAAATAATGGGAATGGCGCTGGTAATAACAGGTGTTTCACTCACATTAATTTATAGATTGATCAACAAAATCAGTTCCTGAGATTTATTCGTTTAGATTCGGTAGAATAAATGCAAATACTTTGCAAACCTTATAGGAACTAGTATATTTGCAAAAAATTTAAAATGCACGAACTTTCCATAGCTCAAAATATAATCGAAATAGTAATAGATCATGCTAAAAATATACAGGCAAAATCAGTCTGCGAAGTTGAGCTTGATATAGGTACAATCTCTGGAGTGATCCCTGAAACTCTTGAATTTGCTCTGGAAGTAAGTATAAAAGACACTATTCTTGAAAAGGCAAAAATAAAAATTAATGTAATTGAAGCAAAAGCCACTTGCCGTAAATGTGAAAAGCATTTCGATCTGGATGATGTTTATACTTTGTGCCCTCATTGCGGAAGCTTTGAATTTGATATAATTCAGGGTAAAGAATTAAAAGTAAAATCAATAAAAATTGAAGATTATTAGTATTTGTGTAAAAAACACATTTCAATTAATGCAGTTACGTTTGTG
>JAAXXA010000746.1 GCA_013334735.1 Bacteroidota bacterium | reverse complement strand
GTTAAGAGCTTTGTCAACCTTTACAACAGCCAATGGCGCGTTGAAAAGAACGGCTTCATGTCGCCATATGAAATTCGTCAAGCGGCATAGCTTAAACTTGTGTCCAAGAAACCGGTTCCGCTACATTAATATTAGATGTATATGTAGCCCAACAGTACGTTTTTTAAAAAAAGAAACAAAAACATCTACACGGTCAGATGTGGAATCCCAACCGTGTAGAATCTCATGGTTATTGTTTTCTTATGTGTTTAAGTTCCTGCCTGATTGCAAGAATTAAACTTAGCACAGAAATCAATAGCCCGAGGATACTAATGGCTATTTCCATTTAGTACCTCCTTGTTTCTTCACATCTTGGATTAAGGGTAGATGTAGAAGTAGTTTATTTACCCGCCTACCTAGTGTCCTGGGTAGGTTCCAAGGTGTGTTTTTGTAGATGTATATGTAGCCCCAACGGCTCTAGCCAGCCGACCGCGCCAATGAAGTTGCAGATAAAATCGCGGAACTTTCACGCGGTCGGCTGAGCTGATTTGTTATGTGATTTATTTCCTTAAGAATTCATACTCTTCAGGTTGAATTTTCTTTGCAAATTGTCCGCTCTCACAATTGACAACAACATCACCGCCCATAAAATTGAATGAAAAATTCTTACCGGATACCAATAAACTTGGTGCATAAGTAACTAATGTTGGTTCCCATCCTTGCTTATTAGCATTTACCCACGATATGAATTTTATATATTTTCCATCGCTTTGGTTTAACGAATATTCATTTGTCTGAGTACCATTGTTGAATGTATTTATTTTAATGCTTTCATTTGAATTGATGATTTGATCAGTATCAATTTTGCATGATACCAGCAACACAGAGAAGAGAATTAAGGCGAGATATTTCATTCAATCCTTACACATAACGGCGGGCATAAGCCGACCGCGCCAATGAAGGTGCAGAAGTTCACGCGGACTTTCACGCGGTCGGCCTTAATGCCTTTGTCAGCCAATTTATTCAATTTGTTAAAAAAATATTTCTAGCCACCATAGGAAGTAAAATAACCAAATACTAATATTTTTGTGCTGGGATAATAGATGCTCAATTGTTGATACCCATCAAAGCTTTTCCAAAGTTTAGCTATCGAGCTTCCCCATTTGGCATTGCCTATTTGTTGACCATTGTGAAGTGCTGGCACAAATTCAGCAGAAATCTCTATATTTTTTAATAATGCTTTTTCAAGAATTTTATCATTTTCTCCGACGTTATATACTATTAATAATCCGCAATTTTCCTTTGTTTCTTTTCCAAATGCAGCTTCTTTAAGATTAAATCCAAAAGCCTCTTCCATAAAGTATTTCTGATTAAATGGAGAGCACGCTGATAATAAAATAAAAATTAATATAAGAGTATGTTTCGTGTTTTTCATTTTTTGTTATGGCTAACGCCAAACTCAGCTGACCCGGCCACTGAATTTGCAGATAGTTCACGCCAGCGTTAACCGGGTCAGCTGAAGTGTTTAGTTAGCGCTTAAAATTTACCACTCAAGAGGACTGTAGTAATAGCTGCTTTCAAGTTTCATAAACGCTGAAATTTGCTGTAGTTTCGCTGTAACCTCTTTTGGTGCTATCTCCGCACCTAACTCGCTTTCAAATAATTTTTTGTAGTAATAATAATTAACGATAAGAAGTGCACCTACTGAGCGAATTGCGTTTTTAAGATTGGCTTCGTTGAAGTACAAATTGCGTTCGTGCTTTACATTGTTGTAGCTTTTCCACCAAAATGGATTTGTCTCACCATTCCAATTATCCCAAGGTGGAACAGTAATACCATAACGATTGATATATATTTTCTCATTAACAAAACTTGGCAGTTTATCCTTTATTACGGGGCTTCCGGGAACTCAGTGGGTTCATTACCCAAAAGATGCTAAACTCATCACTCCATTCCAAGGAGGTGGGTTATGCGCGACACCGAACTATATCGGCATTTGTTGGGGTTGAAAGAGCCATGG
>JAAXXA010000177.1 GCA_013334735.1 Bacteroidota bacterium | reverse complement strand
TGTCATTATATAGTAGTGGGGTTAACAACGAGTATCTCAAGAAAATAAGGAAAAGCGATAGTAATAAAATAGTAAAAAACCTGAATATGGAAGTTGATTTCAGAGAAATAATCGGCGACAATCCTGATGATATTAATGACAATAAATATGGCAATAATAATGTGAAAGGACCTGATGCCGGTCATGGGACATTAGTGGCAGGCGTAATAGCTGCAAACAGGAATAATAAAATTGGGATAAATGGAGTAGCCGAAGGTGTGGAAATAATGGCAATGAGAGTAGTTCCTGATGGTGATGAATATGATAAAGACGTTGCTCTTGCTATAAAATATGCAGTTGATAATGGGGCAAACGTAATTAATATGAGTTTCGGCAAAGCATATTCTCCTCAGAAAAAATTTGTTGAAGAAGCTATAAAATATGCTGAAAAGCATAACGTACTGTTAGTACATGCAGCAGGGAATGACGGAGTGAATAACGATTCCATTGAACATTATCCCACGGCAAAATTTGATGATGGAACTATTTCAAATAATGTTTTAACAATAGGGGCTTCCACTTTTAAAGCTGATAAAAATTTCGCGGGTTTCTTTTCAAATTACGGGCAAAGTGTTGATATTTTTGCGCCGGGAGTAAATATAATTTCACTATTACCGGAAAATAAATACACTATGGCAAATGGAACAAGTTTTTCGTGCCCTCTTGTAACAGGTGTTGCAGCTTTGGTATGGTCGTTTTATCCTGAATTGACTGCCTTGCAATTAGCAGAAATAATTAAAAAATCAGGTACTCGACATTCCCGATTAAAAGTATATTGCCCAGAAAAGCAAACTCCGAAACAAGTTAAAATAAAGTTTGCAAAATTATGCAATACCGGCGCAAGTGTTAATGCCTATAAGGCTTTGATTATGGCTGAAAAATTTACCGGTTCAATTTCAAAATAAAAATTGTTACGAAATTTTATTTCAGAAAAAGACTTTCTTTTGCACAAAGTAAAATAAATTCCCTTTTACTTATAATTGCACACCCTTAACTTCCTTTTTTGTACCTCATACTGGCATTGACTTGTAAAACGGTTTTGTAAATTTTACATTTACCGTTATTAACCTTATAAAATTTATGCTATGAAAAAGATTTTATGTTTACTCGTTGCTTTCAGCGCTTCATTTGTACTGAAAGCTCAACTTACCGGAGAAATTAAAGGTAAAGTTTTAGATTCCAAAACCAAAGAAGCCTTGGTTGGAGTAACTGTATTTGTTACAAATGGGGAAAAGCTAATTGCCGATTTTACCAATATCAATGGTGATTTTACACTTAAACCGTTAAATCCGGGAACATATCTCGTTACTGTTAGATATACAGGTTATGATACAGTTAAAATGGTAAATGTAAATGTAAGCGCCGACAGAGCTACTTATGTTGGCAATGTTAACCTTGAGTTTGGAAGTCGTTTTCTGAAAACCGCCGTAGTTAACGGGAATCTTATTGTTGATCCTGAAAATCCAAGTGCAATACCGATAACAAAAAAAGAGATTGAAAATATGCCTGATCAAAGTATCAGCGGTATTTTGCGAAATACCTCTCTCGGTGTTGTTGTAAGTGACGATGGGGATGAAATATATTTTAGAGGTTCACGCAATGGTGAGTCGGTGTTTTATGTTGATGGTGTAAAAATGCGTGATAACGAAACTCACATACCTAATGGCGCTATTGGAAATGTTGTTGTATATTCAGGAGGGGTACCTGCTAAATATGGCGATTTTACAGGTGGTGTAGTAGTTATAGAAACTAATAGTTATTTCAGTTGGTTAAACGAAAAAAGAAGTCGCGAAAATTAAAAGGCTTAATATCTTGATTGAATGAACGGGTATATTTAGAGTTTGTCTGTAATATCAGAGATTTTTGAAATAATTTAAGATTTTTAGAATTAAGAATTATGATTTAAAAAGCTTATTTTCAATCTTAAATCAAAAATAATATTAATACTTAACATTACGAACAAACACTATTTAATCGGGAACTATTACATATACAATACTGTAAATATATAAATACATTCTTACGTAATATTATGATTTGCAAAAGGAAAATTAACAGTAATGAGAACATTCTCTTTTATATTGCTTTTCTTTTTAACATTACATGTTTATTCGCAACATGATGAGTCATATTTAATACAAGGAAAAGTAGTTGATTCCATAACAAATGAAGCTATTCCAAATGTATCCATTGAAATTAAAGGACAAAACAATAATATCATTTGTTCGGAAAATGGTTCTTTTGCCTTTCATTCATGCACTTTCCCGGTAGAAGCAAGCTTTTCTCATATTTCCTATAGTACACAAATATTTCTTTTAAAAGAGATTAAGAATACAATTAAACTATCAGCGAAAACAAGCATGTTAAAGTCTGTAGTTATTGAAGCAGTTAAGCCGAAAATGCTTATCGCTGATATTCCATATCACATAACAGATTACGATTTTAAAGACGATCATATTGTATTTATCGGATACAAGGATAAAATAACTAAAAAGGCTTATCTGTGCGAAATAAACGAAAATGGCGATACTATCTATACATCAAAAATTCCTAAGCCGGAAGAGTTGTTTGAGGACTATAAAGGAGATAAATTTTTACTTACAAACAGTGATGCATGGAAATTTCCAGAGGACTCTTTTTTTCTTGACATTCATAATTATACTGCAATAGAAGATTTTTCAAAATATATAAAGCCGGTTATTTTGGAAAAAAATAATAAGTTGTTTTTCAAACAATACTATTATAACAACCAATTACTGCAATATTATTATTATGATAAATACGCAAGGGTTTATAATGAATTTGTTGAAATTGCCGATCGGAAAAAGCTGATTATGCTAAGTGATCGTAATCGTGTAATTGCAAGCTCCAGCGATCCCGAAATGCAACAACGTTTTGAAGATTTGGCATTTTACCAACCCGTGTATGCTCCATTGCTTAGGGTGCGCGACACTATTTGTATTTTTAATTTTACGGAATCATACATTGAATTATACTCCGATTCTTTCAATTTGATAAAAAAAATTCCTGTTACTTTCAATACGGATAAGCATTGGAAGCGGCAAATATTCAAAGACGAAGTCAATGAAAAAGTTTATACGCTTTATATAACTGATGGAATTTCTACATTAAAGGAAATTGATTTCAATACTGGGGAAATTGTTAATTCGGTTAAAATCCCCGACCTGCCTTATGTACAGGATATAAAAATATATGACAATTGTGTATATTTTTTATATACTAATCAAAATCCTTATGCAAATTACAGGAGTTTATATAAAATGAAAATCTGAATAGCCTCGTCGCTTTTCCTATCAAACACTAAGTTTCCGAGAAGTCATTACATAATTAATATTTCTTTCTTTCAAATAATTCAAAATGTAATTGAAACATTTTTCGTGTTTCCCAATTAATTCAGGAGGGAATACACCTTTTTCGGAAAATAAGCCATCCAAAAACATATTTGCAGCAGCAGTTCCTGTATATCCTGTGGTTCTAGCCATTGAAGATGTTTGAGTTTCATTGCAGTATTCATCAAATAAATTATATACTATTTCCTCAATTTCTCCTTTTGCATTTTTCCCTTTAAGGATAACACGCATTATTGTTATTTCTTCCTCATTTTCGCCAAGTTTCCATTCATCAAAAAGAATTTTGCAAGTAACATCAAGAGGTGATATTTCTGTTCCGTTTACTATCACTTTCTTTTTATTGAAGAATCCGCTTTCTTTTAATACTCTTACATATTCTACATGACCCGGATATCTGAGTGTTTTCTCTTTCATGTTTTTGATATGCGGCATAGTATATATTATCGACCTTAGTCCATCTGAATTAAATGCTTCTAATGTTCCAACCTTGTCAAATTCTAAAAATTCACAATCGGATAATGCTTCACGAATAATTGTATTACCGTTTTCAACATATCTCGCAGGGCGTGTATATTCCTCAATTACATCAACAGGAGAAAAAGGAGCTTTGTAAACAAAAGGCCATTTTTTAATTTTAGGTAAGCCACCTACATAACATTCAAAATCTGTTAATTTTAATTTTTCATTATGATATCCTAACATGAAATTGTGCATGCCTGGAGCTACGCCACAATCAACAATTGCAGTTACTCCTTTTTCTTTTGCAAGCTTATCCAGTTCGAGAGCATTTTCAGGGAAAAATGATATGTCCACAACATTTTTACCTGCTTCGATAATTTGCTTTACTGTATCAAAGCCAAGAAATCCGGGCACTGCGCAAATAATCAAATCAAAATCCTTAATTACAGAGTGAAGTTTAATCTTATCACATACATCTAATTGTAAAATGCTGATTATTTTACATTTTTCTTTTACATGTTCTAATCGTTCAATATTCAAATCTGTTAATGTTACCGTATGTTTCTTTGATAGATCAATTGCCATTGCACTGCCCACCATACCGGCGCCTAAAACTACTATTTTGCTCATATTATTTTTTTATTTAATTAGAAATAATTGTATTTATTTATTTGTCAATAATTTGTTTATATTTAATATCTGAGGAACCACAAGGGTTTTATCGTCGTTTATAATTATGAAATCAGCTTTGTTTATTTGATCTTCTTCCTTTATTTGATTATTCATTCTTTTTAAAACTTCTGATTTAGTTATGCCGTCCCTTTTAATAACCCTATTAATCCTTATGTTTTCAGGCGCTGAAACAAATATTATTTTATCAAAATTTTTAAAAATACCCGTGCTGTATAAAATTGCTGATTCCATTATCAAATATGGTGAATCGTTTTGAATGGAAACCCATTTATCAAAATCATTCATAACAACAGGGTGTATGATGTTATTCAAAACCGAAAGCATTTTAGCATCAGAAAAAACAATTTGAGCTAGTTTCTTTTTGTCAATTTTTTCGTTATTATTAAAGACTGTAATTCCAAAAATATTTTTAATTTTTTCCGTAATTTCAGGTGAATCCATAAAATGAGCGGCTTTTTCATCAGAATTATAAACAGGAATATGCAGCGTTTTGAAAACACTTGCCACAACAGATTTTCCGCTGCCTATATTACCGGTTAAGCCAACTTTAAGCATTATTTTAAAATGATATATTCTATTTTTTCGGGGTCAATTTTCTGAATTTTAACAAAAGAAGGATATTTAATAATGTTAACTTTCAACTTTTTTGATTTAGATGAAAGTGTATTTGAAAGGTCAACAACAGCCGAAAACATACTTGGTGTAACATTTTTATATTTATCCAGAGAAACTAAATATGTAAGTTTTACATTTTCGGGAAATATTTTTACTGAATAATTATATGTATTGTTTCCGACAATAACTGGTAATTCAACAGAAGCTTCCGTATATTTTTGAACAGGAATAAAAATTTTTATTTCGAAAGGCGTAATTTTAAGCTTATAATTGCTATATTTTTTTGCAAATTCAAGTGAGAAATATTTGTTACTATTAATTTTAGTTAAAGTTATAGGAGCTGTTTCAACAAATTTAATTGTATCAATTATATTTTTAATGCCGCTTACAATAACGCTGTCGGGTATAAATTTAACAGAATCAGAAAGATTATATTGTTGCTCAAAATTGATATTTAACCGAGGTTTAACGGGTACTTTTTTATTATACAGTTTTTTCATTGTAAAAAAAATTGTATCGGGGCTTATCGAAAAAATGTTATTTGAAAAATGTAACTGGCTGCCAATGCTCTGATACAAATCGGAAGTAACAATATAAAAATAATCTGTTTTGTTTTTCTTTTTTTTTAGCATTGAAGCAACATCAATGTTAAGAGAGTAGGGGGTGTAAAAAATTTTGTTAGAAAGAAGCCTGAAGCCTTTTGTTTTTAATTTTAATGTAAGAATGGTGTCTAAATCATTCATTACAATTTTATCTGATGGGAAATTTGTGAAAGCTACAGGATATTTAATCGTTTCTGTATATTCCCGGGATAACTTTGTTAAGAGCCAAATAAATGATGAAAATAGAAAACATAAAAGAAAAATAGTAAACTTCATGCGAAAGCGATTCCGCAATAAAGAATTTTTCTGATCGGAGTGAATATCCGTTGGCATAGCGTAAATAGAATATGTTGTTATTAAAATATAATAACAAAAAAAAGAATGAAGATAATTAGAATCTGTTCGTAATGTCAGTAATTTTTGAAATAATTAATTTGAGAACAAGGATTAACGATTTTAGATTTATGATTTTCTTGTACTTCTAAAATCATAAATCAGAGTTCCTTGTTCTTAAATCAAAAACATTATATATTACAGACAGTCTCTAATTAGATTATTTTTCAGCTAAAGCATCTTGGCTAAAACTGCTTGCAATAGCGCTTTTTTCTATTCTGAATTTGCTTTGACCTTCGGTTTCAATAGTAAAAGTAGCATCCTGTACTTCAACAATTTTACCGTGGATACCGCCAATGGTAACAACTTTATCGCCTTTTTTCAGAGCTTCTCTGAACTTTTTTTGTTCTTTAGCTTTTTTCTGCTGTGGTCTAATCATAAAGAA
>JAAXXA010000176.1 GCA_013334735.1 Bacteroidota bacterium | reverse complement strand
TTCTGTACCTGCTATAGCCAGAGCAACTAGTTATACATGGTCTTATTCAGGAACAGGAGCATCAATAGTCGGTTCAACAAATGCAGTGATTGTTTATTTTTCAGGGTCTGCAACTTCCGGCAATCTAACAGTAAAGGGAACCAATGCCTGTGGTAATGGTACGATTTCAGCTGATTATCCTATAGCAGTTAACTCCACAGCGCCTAATATTACAGCACAACCGACAAACCCTGCAGCTGTTTGCACAGGCACCGGCGCGCCATCCTTCACGGTTACAGCTACAGGAGCATTAACTTATCAATGGCAGGAATTTATTGTCAGTTGGAATAATGTACCGAATACAGGTATTTATTCAGGCGCTTATTCAGCTACTTTAACCATTACAAATCCTACATTGGGAATGAATGCTTATAAATACCGTTGTGTAGTTAGCGGAGCATGCACAAGTTCAACTACTGACGGATTGGCAACGCTAACGGTTAATTCAAATTTAACAGCAAGTGTAAGTATTGGAGCAACTGCAACTACTTTTTGTTCAGGAACAAATGTAACATTCACAGCAACACCGACAAACGGGGGATCAGCACCTGCTTACCAATGGAAAGTTAACGGATCTAATGTTGGAACAAACAGTGCTACATATTCAAACAGTTCTCTTACTAACGGAAATACTATTACATGCGTTATGACATCCAACGCTACTCCTTGTTTGGCAGGTTCTCCCTCAACTTCAAATACATTAACCATGACGGTAACTTCTGCTTTAACTTGCAATTTAGCCGCCTATTGGAAATTCGATGAAAGTAGCGGAAATGCTATTGATGCAACAGGTAATGGTAATACCGGAACAATCAGCAATGTTACTTATACTTCAGGTAAAATTAACAATGCCGCTACAGCATCGAACGGAGGAATATCTAACGCTTCATGCTCTTGGGGTGCAGGTAAAGCAGGAGGCACAGTATCATTTTGGTTCAATTTAGCCGGTTTCGTTAGCGGAGCCGTTGACCAAATGGTTAATGCAGGTTGGACTGATTATGGAATAAGGTGTTTTACCCATGATTGGGTTTCGCCTGCAAATGCTTTATTTTTCGATGGTTTAGGCTGGTCTTATAATGCCGGTTATGCGCCATCAACAGGAATATGGTATCACATTGTTCTTACTTCAAATGGTACAAATGCAAAAATTTATATTAATGGTTCTTTAGTTACAACTCAAACAATTTCCGGTTCATCAAGCAGCGCATCAAATTTTATTTTTATGAAAGACGCGGGCGGTTCTCCAATGAACGGTAGATTGGACGAAGTAGGTATCTGGACACGAGAATTATCTTCAACCGAAGTTACAACTCTATATAATAGCGGAAATGCCTTACAATACCCTTTTTAGAAAACAAATAACATAAGTTATTAATCTAATGAGATTATGAAAAATTTCAAAAAATATTTTATTGAAAAAACCATCTGTAAAGATTGTGTCCTATTCTTTTTTAACACTTCGATATTGTTCAGTATATGCTTTTCAATTTTAACTTTCAATTGTTCAGCACAAGGTGTTGCTATAAACTTTACAGGCGATACAGCCAATACGAAAGCAATGCTTGATATTGACGTAACAGGAATGCCTCACAAAGCAGGACTACTTATACCACGTATTACAACTGCTGAGCGCGATGATATATCATTACCTATTCCAGAATCTTTGCTTATATATAATACAACCACCAAGTGTCTTGAAATTTATGTTGGAACCGCTTGGCAAGCTGTTGTGTGTGGATGCACAAGCAAACCTGCAGCAGCAGGAATAATAAGCGGAACAGCAACTGTTTGTCCGGGTCAAAATGCAGTTTTATATTCTGTACCTGCTATTACAGGAGCCTCAAGTTATACATGGTCTTATTCAGGCACAGGAGCTTCAATAGTAGGTTCAACAAGTAGTGTAATTATCTATTTTTCAAATACTGCGACTGCAGGTAACCTAAGCGTAATGGGCACAAATGCTTGCGGTAATGGTACAGTATCGTCTGATTACCCGATAGCTGTTAATTCCACTGCGCCGAATATCACCGGACAGCCTGAAAATCCTACCCCTGTTTGTGCAGGAACAGGCAGTTCTACATTCACTGTAACAGCTACAGGTGGCTTAACTTATCAATGGCAGGAATTTATAATAAGCTGGAATAATGTTGCTAATGCCGGTGTTTATTCAAATGTAACTACCGCCACTTTAACCATCACAAATCCTCCTTTGATAATGAATACATATAAATACAGATGTATTGTAAGCGGGACATGCACAAGTTCTACTTCCGACGGTGTTGCTACATTGACAGTTAATCCTATACCTTCTGTAACAAATGTAACTACAGCAACTATCTGTAGCGGAACAAATCCGAATATAGCATTAACATCAAGTGTTCCATGTAATTTTACATGGACAACAGGAACAGTTACAGGAGATATTACCGGAGCCAGCGCCAGTTCAGGTTCAACAATTAATCAAATACTTACCAACCCAAGTAATGCTACGGCAGGTTCAGTGCAATACATTGTTACTCCTACTTCCATAACCGGTTCATGTGTGGGCGCAACTTTTACAATAACTGTAACTGTTAATCCAACACCAACCGTAACAAATACTCCCTTAGCACAAACTATCTGTACCGGAGGAAATACAACATTAGTAGCTATTTCTTCAAATGCGGGCGGAAGTACTTTTACATGGACAGCCTCTGCATCAGAAGGTATATCAGGTTTTACCGCCAGCGGCTCCACTACATTACCGGTTCAGACAATTATCAATCCGGGTTCAACAGCAGGTACTGTTACGTATGCTATTACTCCAACAGCTAACACATGCGTTGGAGAAGTAACTAATTATATAACGACTGTAAATCCATTACCTACAACAGTTACAGCTTCTGCAAGTCCTAACCCTATTTGTTCAGGAACTACTTTAGATCTAACAGGAAGCGCAACAGGTACAACAACATGGAGCTGGACTGGTCCGAACTCATTTACTTCCTCATTGCAAAATCCAACAATAACAAATTTTAATTCGGCAGGAATAGGAGTTTATACGCTAACTGCCAGTAATGCCTGTGGTTCGGGAACAGCGGCAAATACAAATTCTGTGAGTATCAAACCTTTTAGCGCAACAGGAGGAACAATTACTTATACTGATGCTTCCGGTTTGAATCCACGCTCATCAACACCATATTCAGGAGGATACACCGTTCATACTTTTACTTCAAGCGGGACATTTACTCCTGTTTGTAACGGTAATATTGATGCGCTTGTAGTTGCCGGTGGTGGTGGAGGAGGTAACAATGCTGGGGCAGGTGGCGGAGCCGGCGGATTTAAAACTGCTACAGGATTTGCCGTTACAGTTCAGGAATATACAGTAAGCGTTGGTAGTGGAGGAAGTGCTGGAACAGCTTCTGTTTCAGGTACTGCCGGACAAAACAGCGTATTCTCGAGCATTACATCAAGCGGAGGGGGGTATGGCACAAATTCTAACGGAACAGGTGGTTCCGGTGGCTCAGGAGGTGGCGGTTCTGCCACATTTTCAGGAGGCTCAGGGATATCAGGTGAAGGTTATGCAGGAGGAAATGGAAATGGACAGGACGGTTCAAGCCGCGCAGGCGCAGGTGGCGGTGGAGCAGGCGCTGTAGGGCAAAATACCGTAAGCTCTTCAACTCCCGGTACTGGTGGTGTTGGCTTAACTTCTTCTATTTCAGGAATTTCTACTTATTATGCAGGAGGAGGAGGAGGAGCTTCTCACGTGGGTGGTGCAGGCGCTAATGGTGGAAATGGTGGCGGTGGTAAAGGTGGTACTGGAAACTGGCCTTCGTCAGGAACAACAGGTACAAATGGATCCTCAAATACCGGTGGCGGTGGTGGTGCCGGTGGTGGCGGCGGTTATGATGGGGGAGCAGGTGGCTCAGGTATCGTTATTATCCGCTATCCGAACTAAACTTTAATAAAAATTTAATGCCGGCTTATTTTAAAATTATCATTTCAATTTAGAAATATTAAAGTGGTATAAATATTTAACTTTGCAACAAAAACCAAATTATAATGCAATTATTTTTTGTTCCGGATATTTTAACAGGGAATAATTCCCTTAACGATGATGAATCAAGGCATTGTATAAAAGTACTGCGTTTGAAAAAAAATGATTTTATTCATATTACTGATGGTAAAGGCAATCTTTTCAAAGCGCAAATTACCGATAATAATTCAAAAAAATGTAACTTCTCAATAGTGGAAACAACTGCTGATTATGGAAATAGAAATTATAAATTACATATCGGAATTGCCCCTACTAAAAACATAGATCGTATCGAATGGTTTCTTGAAAAAGCCACTGAAATTGGAATTGATGAAATCACACCTGTAATTTGTGAACATTCTGAACGCAGAACTGTAAATACTGATAGGCTTAACAGAATTATTATTTCTGCAATGAAACAATCATTAAAAGCTTATATGCCTTTATTAAATAAAGAAAAAAAATTTAATGAGTTCATTACCAATTTACCAAAAGCGCCGAAATATATAGGATATTGTAATGATGATACGGTTAAACTGAAAAATGTTTATACGCCTAAAAATGATGCAATCATACTTATTGGACCCGAAGGCGACTTTAGTGAAACGGAAATAAATTCAGCAAAAAAAAATGATTTTATTTCAATAAATTTAGGCAACAACCGTTATAGAACCGAAACAGCAGCGCTTATGGCTTGTCATACTATTTTTTTGATGAATGAATAAAATAAAATTAGTACTTAAAGTGCCTAAAGTTTGGAGTGCCTAAAGTAAAGTTTGAAGTTTCTAAAGTTTTTTATATACAAAAGTGTTACTTAATATGAAAATAAAAAGTTTAATTCTAATTTTAATAATATCCACGTCTTTTAAACCTGCCTCCTCTCCTACTGTTCAGATAGCTTTGGTAAAATATAACGGTGGCGGCGACTGGTATTCAAATCCTACATCACTAACAAATCTTGTAAAATTCTGCAACGAAAATTTATCAACCAATATCAACGAAGATGTTGCCACGGTTGATGTAGGGAGTACCGAGATTTATAATTACCCTTTTGTACATATCACAGGACATGGCAATGTTGTATTTTCGGCTACGGATGTTGAGAATCTCAGAAATTATCTTACAGGAGGAGGATTTCTCCATATTTCCGATAATTACGGAATTGACCTTTTTATACGCCGTGAAATGAAAAAAGTATTTCCGGAACTTGATTTTGTTGAGCTCCCTTTTACTCATGAAATTTATCATCAAAAGTATAACTTCAACAATGGGCTCCCTAAAATTCACGAACACGATAATAAAGCACCTCAGGGTTTCGGTTTAATTTATGAAGGTCGTCTTGTTTGTTTTTACGATTTCGAAAGTGATCTGGGTGATGGCTGGGAAGATCAATCTGTACATAAGGATTCGGAGGCTACCCGCTTAAAAGCATTGCAAATGGGAGCAGATATGATACAATATGTATTTAATAAATAAAAAAAGAGGCTGATGAAAATCAGCCTCTTTTTTTTATAAAACTAAAAATGAATTATTATTCAATAACCATTTTCTTTGTGAATCTGTATCCATCAGCATTTAATGAATAGAAATAAACTCCTGATGCTAAATGATTACTTATTTGAGTTGAATATGTTCCAATTGATTTAGAACCTTCATTTATTACATTAATTATTTTTCCATTAACGTCCATAATTTCTATAGAAATATTGTTAAAAGATTTGTTTAATGCGTAATTAATTGTAGTAGTTCCATTAACTGAAGGATTAGGGTAATTTTGTGATAATTGGATTCCATTCAAATAAGTATCAGAACCTACTATTCCATAAGAACTTTCAGCAATAATCCATGCTTCATAAAATGAGTATGGTGCTTCTAAGAAATAATAACCCCATTCGCCGGCTACTTTTACATACAAAAGTCCATCCAATTGTGAAAAATCACCATCGAAAACTAATCCGAAAATTGTATCTCCGGCATCAACAGAAGCAGAAAAATCTACCATTGCAAATGGTCTTGTAGTAGTTGGAAATTGAACAGGAGCTGCAAATAATTTTGTATTCCATCCTGTTGTTGTATCTAACTGTGAAAAAATTATACTGTCTTTAGCAAGAAGATTGATAGTAGTATCTGCGCTATAATACCCTGCGCCTAAATAAATTTTGCTGTCTAATGTACTACTTGTCAAAGCTGATATACCATTGATTCTGAATAAAACTCCTTCAGCTTTAAATGATTGAGCTGCAATGTCAGGTGATGAAAGAAAACCACCCATTGGGCTGCCATCAGTAAACATTTCAAAACAATTGTAATAAAACTGATCTGTAGCAAGAACAAGAACGTAATCATTTAATCCAACAGTATCATTCACTGTTTTTGGAGCTTGAATGAAAGGTGAATTTTTGACAACTTTTTTTAATTTACTTCTATCAACTGATAATTTAGTATTTGAATTAATTTGCGCAAAAGTTATTGAAGCAATCAATAACGCTGATAATAACATGTAAACTTTTTTCATTTTTTTAAGTGTT
>JAAXXA010000175.1 GCA_013334735.1 Bacteroidota bacterium | reverse complement strand
AAAAGTATCAACATAAGCAAAAGCGCCACCGGTAGTACCATTTGAATAAAGGTCAATTGTACCAACAGTTGTAAAAACAGTAGAGACCCAATTTGTCCAAGCGCTCCAACTTTCGCCGTTAAGAACTTTCGCCCTTACACGATCAAGCGCACCATCAAACTCTATAGCTACAACATAGTTTACATCGTTGGCACCACCTGAAAGAACTGTTTCGCAAACACTCGTATTCTTATCACATATCTTAATATTGTTATTATTCTGTCCTAAGCCATAAGCTAAGACAAAACAATAATCGTTATAAACATTTTGAAAAAATATATATTGAGAAACTGTTGTAGAGCTTTTTTTTATGGCAACATAAACTATTCCATCGGAAACAGGACTAATATCACGGGAGTATTCTGTTACTAAATCCTGAGCGATAGGCATCTGAACATTTTTAGCGCCTTCATAAGGTCCATAATTTCCAACCGAAGCCACAGTAGATCTACGATTAACCCAGCCATCCTGACCTGCTAAATTACCATCATTTAGTGAATTAAATTTTTGTTCGTAAGTCCAGCCACTCTGGGCGAAACTATTAAAAGCGCACATTGACAGGCTT
This sequence comes from Bacteroidota bacterium, assembly GCA_013334735.1. Classification (GTDB taxonomy): domain Bacteria; phylum Bacteroidota; class Bacteroidia; order Bacteroidales; family CG2-30-32-10; genus JAAXXA01. Next base: position 5,986 of record JAAXXA010000175.1, on the reverse strand, counting down.
AGTGTTAGAGAAAGAAAAAAAATAAAAGTGAAGCAAGTGAAAAATGCGCCCATACATAAATTCAGGCCAAAAGTGGATTTACATTTTTTCATGGTTTTATTTTATATTGTTATAATGAAAATTTATTAAAATAGTATATTTGTATTATAAAATCATGTCGATATTTTCCTTCATTTATTATCTCTATAATTCAATACTCCCAAGCTATCAAGTTCATTAATACTTATACTGGGAGGTAAAATATTTTTTTTTATTTTAATAATAACTAATCCGGCAATTTTTTTTGCGCTCTCTTCATCCGCAAAACCTCTATTTCCATTTAATGCAGGTATATTAGGCTGTCGAATATATTGTTTGCCATCAATAAAAATATTGTATCCCCAGCTTTTTATTGATTCGTTGTTCATAAAAGTTTTTGCAGTTATTTCGGCATTTGCATAAGTGTTTAATATTATTGTTGTGTCGTTTTTTGTTTTTACAACCGAAGAAATATCATAGCGATTATTTATTCCTTCTTCGGCGGATTGCGACATTGTAACACCAGATTGTATGAGAATAATAATAACTAAAATTATGCGATTCATATTTTTTAAATTTAAATTTATTTTAAACTAAAGCCTAATCCGCCATGGGGGACTTTAGGCACTCCGCCGCCGTGGCGGACTTTAGGCACTTTAGGTACTTTAGGTACTTATTTATTTTATCACGGACAGTATTCCCATAAATCCTTCAGATTTCCACTTGTAGCCCCTCCTGTTCCCACGTATCCTTTTGTTCCTATTGAAAAACCTAAAGTCATGTACCTACCCTCAGGGCCGGGTCCACCAAAACTTGCTTTTTGAGTCCAACTGTCTCCGGTTTGATCATAAGCCCAGAAATCTGTAGAGAAACAGCATCCTGATCCGATATATCCTTTAGAACCGATAGAAAAGCCAACAGAACCATATCTTGCCGAACCTCCAAAAGATGCTTTTGACACCCAGCTTCCTCCCATAGATCCTGCACCCCAGGTATATTCCCATAAATCATTTTTCATTGAACCACAACCCTGGTTTCCTACTCCAATATATCCTTTAGTATTGATAGAAAAACCTACTGCTCCAAATCTTCCGCCTCCACCAAAATTTGCCTTTTGCATCCACGTACCGGCAGTTTGATCATATTCCCAAAAATCTCCAAAATCACTACCGCAACCTTGACGCCCTGTTCCAATATACCCCTTTGTTCCTATAGAAAAACCTACGGCAAAAAATCTTGCGGTACCACCGAAATCTGCTTTTTGTGTCCAGCTGTTACCTGCTTGATCATATTCCCAAAAATCTTTAAGGTAAGAAGAACCATCATAACCTGTTCCAATATATCCTTTCGTTCCAATTGAAAACCCAACTGCCAGATATCTTGCACAGCCACCGAAATCAGCTTTTTGTGACCAAGTATTTGTGCTTTGATCCCATTCCCAGAAATCCTTTTTGAAAACGCCATCATTTCCTGTTCCGATATATCCTTTTGTTCCAATAGAAAAACCGGCTGCGGCCATTCTTGCTGTACCGGATGCGCCACCAAAATCAGCTTTTTGCGTCCAGGCATCTGAACAACAGGTAGAAGTAGAGTAAGTTATTGTATTAGAACTGCCGCTTGTACCGCAAGTATTATATGCTCTCACCCTATAATAATAAGTATTCCCGCATGACAATCCTGTTACATTATATGTCAACACATTGTTCGCATTAAAGTTATTATAATTTGTAAGAATACCGGTAAAAGAAATATCGGTTGCAACATCCAAATAATAACCCGTTGCATTGGATGAAGCGTTCCAATTGGCTGTTATCTGTGTTGTAGATGCCCCACTACCTGCGTTGGCAAAAGGAACAGAAGCAATATTAAAAGTTAAAGCGTTACAATTTGTACTGCTTGTTCCGCAATTATTGCTTGCTGCTACGCATATATTTCCGGCAGTTGTTCCAAAATTTACGTTTGCAGATGTTGTTCCCTGACCGCTTGCAATTGAAGCGCCTATAGGGACAGTCCATATATAAGAAGTCGCTCCAGGAACAGCAGTAATGGAATAACTTATTCCTGTGGCATTCGGACAAACACTTAAAGAACCTGTTATTGTACCTGGCGTTGCAGGAAGGCTTCCTCCGCTTGTATTTAACGGTATCCAGTTTGGCGCTAATGGTGTTCCTGCATTATAATTAAAATTATTACAATCAGTATTATAAATAAAAAGTCCTGCAGCGGGTGATGAAATAAGATCGCGCTGCGCTGTTGTCATACGTGATATAAGCACACCTTGTGTAGTACTGCTAACATCAAGCATTGCAGAGTTATCAGCAGCAGAGCCGGAAATGTTGATAGCTGCGCCTCCGCTCTGGGCGAGCAAGTTAAAATGAGAAAGTAAAAAGTAAAAAGTTAGCAAAGTATATATTATGCTTTCTGCAATTATTTTTGTTTTTTGTGTTTTCATAGCTATATTTTTAAAAGGTTGGAGTCCAAGTTCCGCTTGAAGTGAATGTCCAAATATCATTACCATCAACCTGTGTATGTGTGCCTCCTGTTGCGCTAGTTATAACTCCTATTGCTGCCGAAATAATTACAACTCCATCTTTCGTTGAATAACCCTCATCGCCCTGGGCTCCACCTCCGTATTGATCGTAACCTGCTCCATTTGTACCGCTTTGATATGGCTTACCTCCACCTGCATAAGTTACAGCAGTACCTGAAATAGAGTTTGAAATACCGGGACCGCCTGTATTTCCCGAAGCAGCTCCACCTGCTCCACCTCCCGCTCCTCCTAAACCTCCAGAGCTATTACCTCCTGAATTTCCCTGTCCTCCTGTTCCTGTTCCTCCTGCTGTATGTTCTGGCGCGCCCCCTCCACCAGACCCTCCATTTCCGGCAGCCATTGTTGAATATGCGCCATGTCCTCCCCCGATAGCTGTCATAGAACCGAAAACAGAATTAGAACCATTAGCTGTCTGCGCTCCTTTTGCTCCAACAGTAATGTTGTAGGCTTGCGCTGTTATAGCATACGCAGCATCATATAGAAGTCCGCCCGCTCCTCCACCTCCGTTGTTTTGAGATCCTGTGCCCGAACCTCCCCCACCTGCTACTACGAGAACTTTTATTGTTACTGATGAAGTAGTAGTTGTAATCGTATTTGAATTTCCACCGGCGCCACAACTATTAACCGCTCTTACTCTGTAATAATAGGTTGTTGCTGCTGTTAAACCTGTAATATTGCAAGTAAGAGTATTTCCTGCATTCAAACTATTATATGTTCCGGCAAAAGATGAAAAGTCGCTCGTGCTGGAAACATCAAGCAGATAACTTGTAGAGCCGCTTACTGTATTCCAATTTGCGGTAATTTGATGTGAATTTACATTTGTGCCGGCTGTTGCGGTAGGAGTTGCCGGTAAAGGATTTACTATTACGGTTCTTGTAGTTTGTGAAGAAGGCCCATCACAACCGCTAGCAGTAACCTGTATATTCACACTGCCTGAAAAATCGTTTGTCCAAGTGAGTATTCCTGTTGTACTACCTATTGAACCTGCTGCTCCGTTGCTTAACGACCAATTAAAGCCGGTGTTATCAGTAGCTGTTGTAGAATATGTGGTAGTGGTTGTTCCATTAGTTAACTGACACGTTGGCTCGGTACCGGCTGATACTGTTATTGCGGCAGGTGTGCCTACAATTGATAAAACCGTTATTGCTAAAGAGCTTGGGCTGCTTGTCCCACAAGCGTTACTTTGAGTTACGTTAATATTTCCTGATACATTTCCGAAGTTTACAGTAATTGAAGTTGTTCCCTGTGTGCTTGTTATAATAGATCCTGCCGGAACACTCCACAAATATGATATTGCTCCGGAAACGGGAACAATGGAATAGGTAACATCAGAAGCATTCGCACAAACGCTTGTTAAACCTGTTATAACACCCGGTTGAGCAGGAATATATCCGTTATTGGTATTTAATGGAATCCAGTTATTGCCATCATAATAATTGAAATTATTACAATCTGTATTATATATGAAAAGACCGGAAGCCGGAGCTGTTATAAGATTGCGCTGTGATGTAGTCATGCGAGGTAATAACGCACCCTGTGTGCTACTATTAACATCAATTATTGCCGAATTAACAGCAGAATCACCAGTAACATTAATGGCTACACCCTGAGAAAAACAACTGAAAGTAAAAAGTGAAAAGTGAAAAGTGAAAAAAGCATATATGATGCTTATTGAAATTTTAAATGTTTTTATATTTGTCATAAGATGTTTTTTTGTTTTATATTTCAATAACTAATTAATGTAAAACGACATTATGGGCAAAAGCTAATATCATCCAAATACCATAATTCACCAGCTTTTGAATAAGAATACATTCTTATATTATCTAAAGCTCCAGAAACAGAGGAAAAAGGTTGCGCCGAACTCCATGCGCCATTGTTAATATTTATTTTATACGTATCCGCTGCAAGTCCTTGCCAACCACCACTACCTGTTTCGAATTGTATTCCTATGCGATAATAAGTATTTGCAGAATATGCTTGAATGGAGGTGCTGATTCCGGCCGGATAATGCCATATATTACCATTATTCAATCCAAATTGTATTGCATAATCAGAACCACTTATTAAAGCAAAAAGCAGATAACCGGCAGAGGAAGTAGTTGCTGTTCCCTTCATGCTTACGTAAAATGTACCATTACTAACACCTGTAAAAGTTTTTACCTCACTGCTGCTACCGCTTGTTGAACCGGCAAATTCCACATGTTTCGCACCTTCATAAGGAGTACCTGTTGTTACAACATCAATTATTCCTTGCAAACCGGCATCAGACCATCCATCCTGACCATTTAAAGCGCCGGTATTTAAAGCATTAAAATTTTGCACATAAGTCCAACCGCTAGCGGTGCAACAGTTAGAAGTAGCATAAGTTATTGTGTTGGAATTTCCGCTTGAACCGCATGTATTCTCCGCTCTTACACGATAATAATATGTTGTTTCGCAAGTCAGATCCGTTACATTATATGTAGTTACATTACTTACATCCTGATTATTAAAACCTGTTATATAACTTGAGAAACTGCTGCTCGTAGATACATCTAAATGATAATGAGTAGTTCCTAAAGCAGCATTCCAATTCGCGGTTATCTGCGTTGATGTAGCGCCGCTGCCGGTTATAGCTACAGGTACATTTGGCGGAGTGCATACACAACCCATATTATACCAGCCTCCATTTTCGTAAAACTCAAAACATTTTGTTGTTAAATTATATATCACAAGCCCTTGAGCAGGGCTGCCGATTGCATCTCGTTGTGCCGTGGTCATCCGTGATATCAGCACTCCCTGAGTAGTACTGCTAACATCAAGCATTGCAGAGTTATCGGCAGCAGTGCCGGTAGTATTGATTGCGGCGCCCCCGCTTTGGGCGAGTAAGTTAAAAGTTGAAAGTGCAAAATTAAAAGTTAATACGGCATACAATACTACTCTTAATAGTATATATGTTTTCTTTATTTTCATAGGTTTTATTGTTTTTTATAAAAATAATACCTGTTTACCAAAAGTTTATTTATAATTTTATAGTATTTATACATATCAAAAGTATAAAAAATTTGTTAATAACACAAATATTATAGTCAAGAATTTTATTAAACACAAACCTTGTTTGTAAAATTACCTATTATATGCGGTTTATTTCATCTCAGGCATTCCAAGAAAGTTTTTGCCTGAAGTCAAATCTGCCCTCCTTATCTTTTTTTCAATTATATATCTGAACAATACCGGATACTCTTTCGTAATCCTTCCTGTCGAAAATGACTTTTCTAATTCCATGAACAGAATTTATTGTAAGTTCTGTCGTTTCGAAATTTATAAAAGAATAAATATACAAAGCGTTTTTTGAAAAGGATAGATTTTATGAAATCAAACTGATAATCTTTACATTTGGCATTATACATTTAACATAATACAATGCGATCAGGG
>JAAXXA010000745.1 GCA_013334735.1 Bacteroidota bacterium | reverse complement strand
ATGGCTCAAATAAAACAAAAACATAAAAAATCAGGTCAGCAGAAAACAACTGTTCCTCGTAAAAAAACAGAAGAAAAAAACAGGAATAAGTTTAAATATGAGAATCTTTTTATAGTAGCTGCAATATTAGCTCTAACCTATATAACATATTCTTTCTCGCTGAAAAACGGATTTACCAACTGGGACGATCCCGGCTACATCACGGAGAATAGCGCCGTATGGCATTTGAATTACGAAAATTTAAAGATTTTCTTCACGGAATTTTTTATGGGGAACTACCATCCCCTTACAATGCTATCATTTGCCTTAGATTACAATTCAGCCGGTATCAACCCGTACCGCTACCATTTGGTAAATATGCTGTTTCATTTATTTAATACTATTCTTGTTTTCATTTTTGTTTACAGGCTGAGTGGGAAAAAAACTATTGCAGCAACTATAGTAGCGCTTTTCTTTGCCATCCATCCAATGCACGTGGAATCGGTAGCATGGATATCTGAACGCAAAGATGTTCTTTACGCTTTTTTCTTTATCGCGGCTTTACTTGCTTATCATAAATACAACGAAAAAAAAACAGGGTCATTACTATTTTTATTTTTTACTTTCATTTTATTTGTATTGTCGGCGTTATGCAAACCAGCGGCGGTTACATTACCGGTATTAATGCTGCTTATAGATTTTTATTTGAAACGAAAGTTCGATTTAAAATGTATTCTTGAAAAAGTTCCTTTCTTTATTATTGCAATCATTTTCGGTATCATTTCTATTAAAGCGCAGGCGTCGTCCAGTTCCATTACAGAATGGGGCGATATAAGCATTATACACAGGATCATTTTTGCGTCTTATGGTTTCATTACATATATTTTTAAATTAGTATTCCCATTCAATCTTTCGGCTTTTTATCCTTATCCGACTAAAATACCGATAACTGTAACATTACCATTTATTTATTATATAGCGCCTTTTATTGTTGCAGGTTTGTTTTTTCTTATTTATAAATCACTAAAAATTTCAAGAGTTTACGCATTTGGTTTCCTCTTCTATTTTATTAATATAGCATTAGTCCTGCAATTTATATCCGTGGGATCAGCGCTTATAGCAGACAGGTACACTTATATTTCATCTTTGGGAATCGCTTTTATTGCCGGTATGGAAGCCGACCGTGTTTATAAAAACAAAAAAAATCACGCTTCTGTTTTAAAATATATCATTTCAGGAATTTTGCTTGTTATGTTCGTGGTGTTTACATATCTAACTTATCAAAGAACTAAGGTCTGGAAAAATAACGGCATCTTATGGACAGATGTTATTGTAAAATACCCCGGACAGGTTGATGTAGCTTATAAAAACCGTGGAAATTATTATTCGCGCGAGACAAAGGAATACGAAAAAGCTTTACTTGATTACAACTCATTTATGGCAATAAATCCGTATGATGCATCCGTTTATAGCAACAGGGGCAATCTTTATGCGCTTATGAAAAGAACAGACCTTTCAATAAACGATTATAAGAAAGCTCTTTCGATTGATTCCACATACTACGACGCTTATCTGAACCGCGGAATAACATACATGAACATGGGAGAATTTGATATGGCTGTTTCCGATATGCGTCATGCAATAAATTTATATCCTGATAAGATCGAAGGATACAAAAACAGGGCATTCTGTTACATGAATATGAAAAAGAACGAAGAATCGATAAAAGATTATAATTACGTAATTTCCATAGAACCTGATAATGCAAATAATTATTTATTCCGTGGTGTTGTTTTGTATAATTCAAAAAAATATCAGGAAGCGCTTGCCGATTTTAATAAAATCATTCAACTTGATCCTAATATCGGGGAAGCTTATGATAAACGCTCTCAAACTTTCAACAAGCTCGGCGATTTTAAAAATGCTTTGGAAGATGCGCTGAAAGCTCAACAAATGGGACAAAAAATAAAACAGGATTATATTGATTTTTTGAAAAACAATTATAAATGATACTATTAAGTTTTTCCAT
>JAAXXA010000744.1:1041-2011 GCA_013334735.1 Bacteroidota bacterium | reverse complement strand
CAATAAACTTGTGTTAATTGAAGGAGAGATAAATGATTTTGATATTACAAATAACGGAATATATCATTTTTTTATAATTCAGGGTTGTAGTCCTTCAGTAAATTTTATGACGAGATGCACAAAAAGTCAATTTGAATACTTATATCAAAATAAAAAAAAGGAAGTTGTGTTTATTGTTAAATTAAAAAAGATAGATAGAGTGTGGTTTGACCTTGAGGCAGACAACGAATAAATCACTCAAACATTTTCAAGTGATTTAATATCCATAGATAGTTTAGTTGATTTTAAAATTATTAAATAGAAAATCAAATGAGAACATCTGTATTTATAACAAAGATAATTTTAAGTTTATTGTTGTTTTTATGCTTATTTAAAATGCCTTATGGTTATTATCAGTTTATAAGGTTTGCATCTTTAGTCGGATTTGCAATTCTTGCATATCAGGCAAATGAAAGACAGAATAAAACAGAAATGATAATTTATATTTGTCTTGCAATTCTTTTTCAACTCTTGATAAAAATTTCATTAAGCAGAGAGATTTGGAATATCATTGATGTTATTGTAGGAATATTTCTTATCGCTTCGTTATTTATTAAGAGAATAGAAAAATAATGAATAAAATAGAAGCATCTCAATTAGCTGTAGACGTGAGTAACATCGCTGCTGATATACTATTACAATTAAATAAAAATACAACAACGCCATCCATTGTAGAGAAGTATTATCTTGGACTTTTACAAAGAGAAAGAATAATATTACGTGACATTTCTATTATACTAAAAAATAATTCTGAACAAAAAATAACCTCGGCATTTATTCTTTTCAGAGTCCTTCTTGATGATTTTATTAGACTTTTCAATATTTATACAAGCAAAAATATGCAAGAAGAAGTTATAAAAATAAATGCAGATGCTTATAATCATTGGTTTAAAACTATCAAAGAAACAATCGAAATAAATGATTGTTTTTT
>JAAXXA010000744.1:0-1031 GCA_013334735.1 Bacteroidota bacterium | reverse complement strand
AAGTACTGTAAGAAATGTTGGGCTCGAGCGGTTCATAAAAATATCACTGAAAATTTGAATTGATCTTGGTTTGTCCAATCAGGAATACAACAATTTCTGAATATCAAACAATAGAAATAAATGATTGTTTTTTTAACGGAAAACATCCATATTTATTTACTAAAGAAAAATTTGATGAAGAAAAGCTGAAATTTAGTAATAATACAGAAAATGAAAGGTTTTTTTCTGATAAATTAAATTTCAAATTCAAAAAACTATCTCCGATTTCGGAAGTATTCAAATTAATGAGAAGTAGTGTAAAAACAGAAGGGAATATCGATTCATATTTAATTTATAAACTTTTATCTCAATACGTTCATTTTTCTAATATTGCCTTTAATATAGACAATAACCCTGAAACTCGAAAAGCAGAATTGGATCAAATAGAACATATACTCATCTTTTGTTATAAAATGCTTTTGATGCATTTTGATTTTTTTTGCCGGTCTTATCAAATTGTTTTGAATAACAATAAAATAAAGGATTTTATTGATTCTAAAATGAAGAATGTGTAAAATTAAGTTAATCCAGTATTCGTATAAACAAATCATTAAAAAATATTTATCTTTGTTCAAATTTATATATGAACCATTATGAGTAATATAAAACTTTTTGAAAGCAAGCAAATACGTTCAGTTTGGAATGAAACTGACCAAAAATGGTATTTCGTTGTAGAAGATGTTATTTTGGTGTTAACAGATAGCAAAGACCCTAAGCAATACATCAAACGTATGCGTCAGCGTGACGAAGAACTTGCCAAAGGGTGGGTACAATTTGTACCCACCCTTTGGGTAGAGACCGCTGGTGGTAAACAAAAAATGGGTTGTGCCAATGCAAAGGGACTTTTAAGAATTATTCAATCTATACCATCACCTAAAGCAGAACCATTTAAGCAATGGTTAGCACAAGTGGGTTCAGACAGATTAGATGAAATTGAAAATCCTGAATTAGCAACACAACGGACACGAGAATTGTATAAAGCTAAAGGTTAT
>JAAXXA010000174.1 GCA_013334735.1 Bacteroidota bacterium | reverse complement strand
AAGATGACCGATGTAATGGAAAAGGAGAAGGTTAAATTTGTAGAAGGAGCGCAAAAAAAAGGCATTGAAAAAGAAAATGCCGAAGATGTTTTTTCTGTTATGGAAAAATTCGCACTTTATGGTTTTAACAGGTCTCATTCCGCCGCATACTCTGTAGTAGCCTACCAAACAGCATATTTAAAAGCCCATTATCCTGCTGAATACATGGCTGCCGTTCTTACCCGAAATCTTAATGATATTAAAAAAATTACCTTTTTTATTGATGAATGCAAAAGAAGCGGAATCCCTGTTTTGGGTCCTGATGTAAACGAAAGCCAGATGAAATTTGTTGTTAATAGTAAAGGGAAAATTCGTTTCGGATTAGGCGCAGTTAAAGGAGTTGGAGAAGCGGCCGTAGAAGCATTAGTTTCGGAACGTAAGGAAAATGGAAATTATACAGGTATTTTTGATCTTACAAGACGCGTAAATCTTCGTTCCTGCAACAAACGATGCTTAGAAGCTCTTGCAATGGCAGGCGCATTCGATAGTTTTGAGAACACGCACAGAGCACAGTACCTCTTTAAAGAAAATAACGAAGAAGCAACTTTTATTGACAAAGCTATAAAACATGCAAATCAGGTTGCAGGAAAAAATTCCATGTCGCAACATTCGCTTTTTGGAGAAACTGCTGATTCAATTATTCCCGATCCAAAACTTCCTGATTGCGAACCTTGGTCAAAAATGGAAATCCTTAATAAAGAACGCGAGGTTGCAGGTATTTATATTTCAGGTCATCCTTTAGAAGACTATAAAATTGAAATAGACAATTTCTGCAACACGACTGTAAACGATTTGGATGATTTGAAAAGACTTAAGAACAAAGACCTTTCATTTGCCGGTATTGTAACCTCTGCCGCTCATAAAACTACAAAGACAGGAAAGCCTTTTGGTTCATTAGTGTTAGAAGATTATGAAGGTTCTACACAGCTTGCATTATTTTCGGAAGATTATTTAAAATACAAACATTTTTTCAATAAAGATTCTCTTTTATTTATTAAAGCAAGAGTACAACCGCGTTATCATCAAAGCGAACAATTTGAATTGAAAGTTCACAGCATCAGTTTACTTTCAGAAGTTTTAGCAAAATGCGTAAGCGGAATAACAGTTCAAATGTCGCTTTCAGATATTTCTGAAGATCTGATTGATAAAATTTCCAAATCTTTAAAAAAGAATACCGGATTATGCAAAATAAAATTTGCTGTTTACGACACGATTGAAAAAACTTCTATTGAACTCCCCGCGCGTAAATTAAAAGTTGACTCGGCAGATTTTCTTAAGATGATTTCCCTTATTCCTGAATTAAAATTCAAATTGAGTTAATCATTCGAACACAAATTACCACATATTAAAAAGGCTGTTTCAACAAGAGAAACAGCCTTTTTACAAAATTCAAAAATTTATTTATTCAACTATCATTTTGCGGCTAATTGAACTATTGTCTGTTTTAATAGTGTAGAAATAAATACCCGGTGAGAATTTTCCTGCTTCAACAGAAAGTGTGTGATTACCTGCAGAAAGTTTTCCATAAACATTACTATAAATTTTCTGACCTAGCATATTTGAAACAAAAATGCTAACATCCTGTGCTTGGCTTAATGTTAAATTAACATAAGTAAAATCTGTAGCAGGGTTAGGATAAACATTAACATTGCTTATAGATTGAGTGATTTCATTTATTCCAACATTTGTAGGAAAACTCAAATAATAAAAATTGTTAGTACCATAAGCATCTTCATCACCTCTTTCAGCTAATCCCGGTTCTTCATCACCCTGATATATCAAATGAAGATTTCCATCAGGCATTGTTGGAGAAAGTGAAGCAAATACACATTCTTCAAAATCATGAATTGGACTCGAATTAAGGTCAGTACCCAAATCCCATGTTGTCCCGCCATCTGCAGATTTTGTAAAAATAACATGTCGGTATAGTTGTGTATTTGGAGTAGCGCCTGTAGATTCTTTGCTTTCCATACATGAAGAGTAAGTTACATATAAACTATTCTCATTAGCAATAATCTGAGGCATAGATGACAGTGAAATATAATATAATCCAAACGGAAAATCGCCATTTGCAACAGTAGGAAATTCTAAAGAATCGCTTTCATTCCAATCTCTCATATAACCGATTAAATTGCCATGATTAATTAATGAATCGACGCTGGAAAGAGAAGCAGTATCCAAAACCGGCATACCTTCTTTCCAATATATTAAACCGTCAGTATAAGGATACCATGAAGAACTGTCGTCAGCAAGATCAGTATTGTCAGACACAAACATTCTGCCTACACAAACATTTGCAGCTCCACTGTTATCTAATGCAATAGCAACATCTCCATCAATTGATGGAATTCTGCCTGTTGGACCTGTAGTAAAAGTTGGGAAAGTGTAAATTGGAATTTTATTCCAGTTATCGCCACCGTCAGTAGATTTCATAACAAATAATCCGCCCCAATCGTCACCTACAACAAAAGCAACAGTATCACCTATTGCATTTGCCCATGAATAAGAATCACCACCAAAACCTTTATGGTTAATAGAAACAACTGAAGCCGAATCCATACCGGGTAGAATTCTGGGAGCATCCCAAGTTGTTCCACCGTCAACTGATCTTATATATACTAAAGCTAATTGCAAACCCTGATATGTAATCGGAGTAGATCCTGTTTCCGCCTGATCTGTACAAGCTAAAATATGAATTGTATTACCTGAAGTAACTGTTCTTGGCCAAAGTATTGTAGTTGTATGTCCTGAATTTGAAGGTCCTAAAATTATAGATTGCTCCCATGCTCCGGTGCCTTTATCAGCACGTTTTGAAACTACAAGACCATTTGTACCATTATGAGACACAATTAGTTCGCCACTATTAAGCGGGCAATAAGAAGGCCAGCCGGTACGAGAAGTTTCAATTCTTCCTGTAGGATTTTCACCCCATGAAGTACCATCAAAATAATTATAGCCGGTTCCTCTGTCACTAAATGCAGAAGATGTTTGACCGTATATAAATGCAGCGCCTACAGTGCCATCAGGGTATGCATATATTCTGTTTTGAATAGCCATATTTGTTTGCAAATCGAATTTACCAACACCAATTATTGCTTCACCCAGTGAATTAACAGATTTATCTGAAACATTTCCTGAACGCGAAGTTACAGAAGGGTTAACCTTGGCATTCGGAGTTAATGACATATCAACTGCCATTCTCTGCTGAGCTGTTCTTGTAATTGAAAGGTTTTGTAATTTTTGAGGAATTACCGGCAACTTTTTCTGTGCATAAGCAGAGCCACCCACACAAAGCGATAATGCGATAAATAAACACTTTTTCATATTGTTTTTTTTAGTTTATAAATTATGTTGTTTTTTCTCTAATTTTTGCAAAGTTATAATTTTATATCTAATGTGGAAGCAAATTTAACAAAAAATGTTTATATGTGAAACTCTTATCTGCTCAACTTATTATATTTTACACGGAGTAAATTATTACATTTGGGTTTCAGGTATAGGGTATAAGGTAAGTTATAAGGTATAAGGTATAAGGTATAGGGTATAGATAGGGCATAAGGTATAACCGGCGCTTACTTATACCTTTATACAGAATACCTCTATACCTTTTAGAATTCATAAAAAGCGACAATTTATTTTGTTTTTAGTATAGAAACTGTTTTTTAGTGAGTAGATTTGTAGCTATTAAGATTAATATTGTTTATGATAAGCTAATTTTTTAATAAATATTTTCAAAAGTATATGTTTAGAAAATGTAAAACATTATTTTAGCAAAAAAAAATACATGATTTTAAGGACTTTTTTATTAAGTATTATTTTAGCTATTAATTATTTTTTAAATTCTATTGTTTTTGCCCAAGTAAAACAGGATACATCGGTAAAAAAGCTTTTGATAGAAATAGAAAAATTAAAAAACAACCCTCTTTTAAAAAAAGCAAAGTGGGGAATATGTGTAATAACAGCTGATTCAGACAAAACAGTTGTGGCGTATAACGATTCCACAGGTTTGATACCAGCTTCTACAATGAAAGCCATCAATACTGCTGCTGCATTATCCATATTAGGTAAGGATTACACTTTTAAAACAACTCTAAGTTATGATGGAATTATAGATACAAAAGGCACCCTTAACGGAAATATTTATATAAAAGGCGGAGGAGATCCTACACTTGGTTCTCCAAGAATTGACAGTTTGAATGATATAAAATACTTGTTACCTCTTTGGATAAAAAACATTAAAGCGCAGGGAATAAAAAACATAAAAGGCGCTATTGTGGGTGACGCAAGCATTTTCGACGACACAATTGCTCCTGCTTCATGGTTTAACGGAGATCTTGGTAATTATTATGGCGCCGGCTCCTCAGGATTGAATTTTCATGAAAACACATTTCGAATTATTTTAAAATCTGGTAATAAATATAAAGCTGCTGCAAAAATAAAAGAACTTGACCCACCTATACCATATATAAATATAATAAATAAAGTTATAACAGGGGGAGCTTACTCTCCCCAAGAACTTTGGGTTTACGGCGAACCATACATAAATTACAGAACAGTAAAAGGAATCGTTCCCCGTAATAAAAACCAATTTTCATTGCGGGCATCAATACCGGATCCTTCGTTTTTTTGCGCATATTCATTATATAAAGCTCTTATAGATAGCGGAATAGTTGTAAGCGACTCAGTTACTACACAAAAAATGCTTAATGAAAAGAAAATCGAAAAAAGCAATATTTTTACAACTTTTTATACACAACTAAGTCCTCCTCTCGACACTATTATGTATTATACAAACCAGAAAAGTATAAATACTTATGCAGAAGCAATATTAAGGATTCTTGCTTTTGAAAAAACAGGAATAGGTTCTACATTTAACGGAACTCAAATAGTTACACAATTATGGAAATCTAAAGGAGTTGATCTTACTGGTTTTATAATGAAAGATGGAAGCGGACTTTCACCTGCAAATCGTGTTTCTCCCCGTCAATTAGCTGAAATAACACGCTGCTACTTATCAGACACTTTGTTCCCTGTTTTTTATAATACACTTCCTATTGCAGGTGTATCAGGGACTATAAGCTCGATATTTAAAGGAACTTATGCAGAAAACAATCTTAGAGCAAAAAGTGGATATATGGCCGGACTCCGGGCATATACGGGATATGTATATAATAAAAAAAACAAATTGCTTACCTTTGGAATTATCGTAAACAATCATTCAACTACCCCTGATAAAATGAAATCAATGCTTGAAAAAATTATGGTGTTGATTTCAGAAACAGAATGGTAGAAAAATAATTAATTAAATAAAATTTACGAACTGAAAATATTATTAATTTAGCCTGTAACAATTTAGAACCAATATTTGAATCAAAAAAAGTTTGCAGTTGGCAATCTGCAATTCGCAATAATTATAAAGCTTTGCCATTTGAGTTAAAATATTGATAAAACATGAATTAACAAAAGTACTGTAAAACATTAAAATCTTTATTATGAATATAGATTGGAAAAACCTGCCATTTGGTTATTTTAAAACTGATTACAATGTACGCTGCTATTACAAAAACGGTAAATGGGGCAAAATTGAAGTATCATCATCTGAATATTTTAGTATTCACATTGCAGCAACAGCATTACATTACGGACAAGAAGCGTTTGAAGGGCTTAAAGCTTTCAGGGGTATTGACGGTAAAATCCGTATTTTTCGTTGGGACGAAAATGCAAAGCGCATGAACCGCTCAGCCGACGGGGTTCTTATGCAGCCTATACCTTCTGAATTATTTAAAGAAGCGATGCTTACTGTTATTAAACTAAATGAGAAATATATTCCTCCTTTTGGAACAGGCGCTTCATTATATTTAAGACCATTACTTATCGGTTCAGGTCCCGAGGTAGGGGTTAAACCTGCAAAAGAATATATGTTTATGATTTTTGTTGGTCCGGTTGGTCCTTATTTTAAAGAAGGCTTTAACCCTGTTACTATTCAGATAGTACGCGACTTCGATCGCGCCGCACCCCTTGGTACCGGCACCATTAAAGTAGGAGGAAATTACGCTGCCAGCTTAAAAGCTTCCGAAAGAGCTCACGACGAAGGGTTTGCATCAGTATTATTCCTAGACGCTAAAGAAAAAATATTTATTGACGAATGTGGTCCTGCTAACTTTTTCGCTATAAAAGGTAATAAATATATTACGCCCAAATCAAATTCCATTCTTCCTTCCATCACTAATATGAGCCTTATAGATCTTGCAAAAGATATGGGTATGGAAGTAGAACGTCGTCAAATTGCAGTAGATGAGCTTGCTGAATTTGATGAAGTAGGCGCATGTGGAACAGCAGCAGTTATTACACCTATTAAAAAAATTCTCGACAGAGACAGCACTAAGGTTTTTGAGTTCTGCAAAGACGGTAAAGCAGGTCCTCTTTCCACTAAACTTTATAAAAGGTTACAAGGTATTCAGTATGGTGAAGTTGAAGATAAATTTGGCTGGAATTTAATTTTGTAATAGAAAATTCAGGTAAACAAAAATTGAAAAGAAACTGTCGCTGATTTTATGACAGTTTCTTTTTTTATTTTCCTTTTTTATTA